>JBCCDL010000019.1:0-20230 GCA_039030815.1 Cyanobacteria bacterium P01_A01_bin.83
ACAATCTTCTAAAAATATCGTATCTGCCATATCACAGAGTTTATGAGCCAGTTTGAATTGATAGTCTTTTCGCTGCCAAGCAATGTGATTGTGCATTGCTTCTACTTTCTTTCTTGCTTTTTCATAGTTAGCCGAACGTTTAGTTTTCTTCGACAGTCGCTTTTGCAGCACTTTCAGCCTACGATAGCTCTGTTTGAAAAACTTATGTGGGCGTTCTACATAGTTATCTGAGGTACAAAGATAGGAAAGCAAGCCAACATCCACCCCGATACAATGCCCGTGTGGTATCGGCTCTGGCAATTCAATATCCGACTCGATTGCTACAACAGCAAACCACCCTTTAGCCTTCTTGAGGACTCTTACTTGCTTGACAATCAACCCTTCTGGGATTGGTCTGTGCAAGTTGATTGGGATTAGCCCTAGCTTTGGTAATTTAATTTGCCACCCAGTAACAGGATTAGTTTTGAACTGAGGAAATAGCATTGATTTCATCTGTCCAAACTTTTTGAATCTAGGAAATCCATAACCTCGTTTTTGAAAGAAATCCCAAGCATCATGTAACCTTCTAACATTGGTTTGAAGTACTTGTGATGGTACTTTTTTGAGTCTGGGGAACTCTTTTTTAGCTTTGGGTAAGTTGTTTTGCTGTTGGTGATATCCAGGAAATGGATAATCAGCACTCATGATGTATTCAGATTCCAGACTACACCTATCTACTAAACACTTACGAGATGCTATCCAATCTTTTAGCTCTCTGAGTGCATAGTTATAAGATGCGCGACAAATATCAAGCCACTCATTGAGTGATTCTTGCTGTTTTCCATCTGGATAAATTCGATAGCTATAGTTTAGGATCATGCAATCAATATTACCACAAAACTAAAACTTGGTAAATTTCATATATGCAAGGCATCGAGCCTTTTGCTATGCTTGACAAAGGCGCATAGTGAGTCCTTCGGACTTGCTTCGCAACCGCCGCATGTACTTATCGCCCCTCAAACTCCCCAAAGGTTAAACAAGAGAGTTTATTAGCTGCAATTAGGTAAATACGTCCTGACAAATTACTGATATTCTAGAATTACTTTACTGCCTGAAAAACCGTACAGATAAGAAAATGAACAATTACTTCGCTACAGTATCTCGCGGTTTAGAATCAGTTGCGGCTCAAGAGTTAATTCGTATTGGAGCCGACAATGTTCGTCCCGATTTTACAGGAGTTCATTTTCAGGGAGACAAAAAGCTACTCTACAAAGCTAATCTCTGGACAAGAACTACTTTTAGGATTTTAATGCCAATTGCTAGGGTTAAAAGCTTTAATGCTGATGAATTATATCGCAATGTTAAGCAGCTTGATTGGTCTGAATATCTCAACCCGAATATGACTTTGGCTGTTAGCTGCACGGGCAAAAATAAAAACCTCAACCATACTCACTTTACGGCTTTACAGATTAAAAATGCCATCACTGACTGGCAAAAGGTCAGGGGAGGAAAACGCTCTAGTGTGGATACTGAAAATCCCGACTTGCTAATCAATGCTCATATTGACCATAAACACTGCATCATCAGCTTAGATAGCTCAGGCTCTAGTCTTCACCGTAGGGGATATCGTCCAGCAATTGGTGCTGCACCTATGAAAGAAACTTTAGCCGCAGCTTTATTAGAAATGGCAGAGTGGACACCTGACTTGCCGTTTCTTGACCCCATGTGTGGTAGCGGCACTTTACCTATTGAAGCAACTTTAAAAGCTTTGAATATTGCTCCTGGGCTATATCGTAACTTTGGCTTTCAAAATTGGCTCGACTACGATCATGATCTATGGCAAAGTTTGCTCAAAGAGGCTAGCGATCGCCAGAAACACGAATTGACAGTACCGATTATAGGCAGCGATCGCGATCTTAAAGTAATTAGACAGGCTTTTGTCAATGCGGAAAATTCTGGTTTAGAAGACTATGTTAAATTTGCTCGACAGGAATTATCTACCATCAAAGCACCCGCAGAAAAAGGAGTATTAATTTGTAATCCTCCTTACGGTGTCAGACTTGGTCAGGAAGAAGAATTAGGGGAGCTTTATCAGCTATTAGGAGATATCTTTAAACAGCGATTTAAAGGCTGGACAGCCTATATTCTCACGGGCAGCATGAAGCTTTCTAAACGGGTGGGACTAAGGACTTCTAAGCGTATTAAGCTTTACAATGGTGCCATTCCCTGCACCCTATTGAAATACGAGATGTATTGATAGAGCAAAGAACAAGTTACTAAACTATAAACCCTCGAAGAGTTATTTTAAAATAACCTATTCTTAGGTACAATCAATCAAACAAAATGGCAAACAACCGAGTTCTTCCAGAACCAGACAAATTTGCCTCCTGTCCATACCACGGTAAAATCCTCTCGTATTATGGCGAGCAGTTTGAGGCAGTTTTTATTGTATTGCATCCATTCCTACGACCCAAATCTGATAAACTCAAATACTTTCGACCTGATTTAGCTACACAAGAAGATCATTTTCCTACTGATGAGCAAATCTTGTCCTGGTGTAGCCCAGTCACTTGGGCAGAATTTCTTAAAGCTTCTGGGATTGACAGCTTACAAAACTTAGACGGAGCATTGAGAAACTATATTTCAGGACTTATAGACCGTAAGCGTTTTCAGTCTTATACAGATGCTCTAGTTGCAACTTTACAGAGAGAAGACTTAGTTGCTCCTAATGAAGGTGATATACCCAGTATTCTGTTGCCTAGAATCTGCCAAGTGCTACAGGCATTGGATTATAAGTGGGCTTGGCTTGGGGATGAATTCTGTACCGAGAGAAAATTAAAGTGGATCGACGATCTTAATACAACTAAATTTTATTGTCATGGCTGCATATTCACTCCTGATCGCCAAATTCTTTTGGTTAGTCATTGGGATAGTCACTGTACCTTTCTCTGTTCTAACGAAGACAATATCGCTCAATTAGTCAAGGAAGCAGAGCTTGAGGGTTTTTATTGTACTCCAAAAACCGAAGTGTATTGGGGGCTATATGAAATATAATGTTGGCATATTAAGGAACTACTTTAGCCCAGCTATTTCTACTTTTACATAGTTTAACTTAGCAATATTCTGAATCATAAATAATATATGAGTATGATTTAAAATCATGACTCGTTTGAAGCTGAAGCTCATCATTAACTTACGATCGCTAATTATTAATGCCAGATAAAAAAGTACGTAAAGCGGTAATTCCTGCGGCAGGTTTTGGTACCAGAATGTATCCTGCGACTAAAGCTTTAAAAAAAGAGCTGTTGCCAATAGTCGGTAAGGATGGACGGGCAAAACCAATTATGCTCGCTATTGTTGAAGAGGCTCTAAGTGCGGGAATAGAAGAAGTGGGGATTGTGGTGCAACAAAGCGATCGCTCTTTATTTGAAGATCTTTTAAAATCGCCGCCCCAGCCTGAATTATGGGCAAAGTTGTCTAGTGAAAATAAAGAATATAGTAAGTATTTAGAAGGTATCGGCGATCGCATTACTCTACTAACTCAGACTGAACAAGAAGGCTTTGGTCATGCGGTTTTTTGTGCGCGAAATTGGGTGGCGAATGAACCATTTTTACTATTGCTGGGAGATCATATTTATACCTCCAATTCTCAAGTTTCTTGCGCGGCGCAGATGGTAGAAATATATAATCAAGCTAACACCAGCGTGATTGGTATTGCCGCCATGGATGGCGACATTATTCACAAAGCAGGCTGCGTTGCTGGTCAATGGCAAACCGAACAATCTATTTTACAAATATCACAAATATACGAAAAACCGACTCTAGATTACGCGAGAAATTACCTCCATGTAGAAGGAATGGCAGAAGATCAGTTTTTGGGCATTTTTGGCATGTATCTCCTCTCCTCAGCTATATTTGAGCTACTAGAATCTGAGATTAAACTCAATCAACGTTTAAAAGGAGAATTTCAGCTAACAACTTGTCTGGATAAGTTAAGAAAAACTTCAGGTGCGATTGCCTATTTAGTACAGGGTCAATATTACGATACTGGCATGCCATTGTTTTATCGCCAAACAATTATTGATTATTATCTCAATCAGTGATCGAGTTATTCAGCCTTATCTGTTGGCGATATTTTTTTAGGGCTTTAGTTTTAAATCCATAAAGTATTGGCTCGCTCTCTGATTTCTCTTCGAGTCAGAAACTTGCTGTTGTGATAAGCGAGCTTCCAGAAAATGAACGATTTTCTGACAGGTATCAGGACAGCCAATAGTTGCTACTAATTCATTATTGATAAAAATACCCCAACGACCGTTATTTAATTTTTGGGAGTCGTACGCTTTGGGATGCCTCTTGGTTGGTAAATATGCTTGTTTCACTCTCGTAATATAATTTATCCTTAAACTAAGATTAGCTAAATAAATATTAATATTTATTATCAAACACTCAACATTGTAAAGTTACATTTAAGATATATGTGTCATCTTAATAACATAATTAAGAATTTTTTCACACCTGTAATTAATGTAACCCACCCAAGTTAATCACGATTCTGTGGAATACACCTGCATAACTTGGATCTTTCTTTCATATCCAACTCCATAAGCAACCAGCAAATTTACCAGAAGTTATTTTATGTTTAATGAAGTTAAAGCTGAAATTATCGAGCTGATCGGAAATAAAATTTTCGCTCGTAACTTATCCTTGACTTTGATCATGGCGGTTTTGAGTTTATACACCCTAGCAGATCTTCAAAGCCAAGAGACTCAAGTCAGCGAAAAGACATCAATTATCAATATTTCTCATCCTAGTGCCCTGAAAATCATGGTCGAACGGCAAATTAAATAGATAACGGCTTAATTCTGTAAAAAGAATTAAATCAAAGTAAGGTTTTTTGAGAGTAGAATTAGTGGACTTTTTCAGCACTCACGCCTACATCCACTAAAAAACCCAGTATATACTGGGTGCTTAAAGAAGATATTGATATATTAGATGTTAAACAGAAAATACTTTAAAAGTGTGAAACGCAGAATGTAAAGCGATCGCTCAATTTATGAAGCATCTTTGAATCAGGAGAACTCTAAATGTGGTACCCACGGCGAGATTGTAATAGCACCGTGAGATAATTCACGTTTTATATTTAAGACCGTACTCACATATTAAAAACATTTCACCCTTGTTTACCCTGGTACCAAATATATAGCACTGGCAATGCATCACCAGGGACATGACATTGTATGAGGATAATATCCTCAAGTTAGGTAACGCTCCTACAAGCTCAACTATTAATTTCAAATTGGCATGTCAGTGGACATGACGCATAAACGGGAGTATTTAATAAATCTTTTTGTCCATGCAGCCAATTTAACCAGGTTACTTCTTCTGGGTGAATTCCTTGGAGGGTAAGAACGGCTGCACCTATTAAAACAATTGCAATATTAAGGGCGAAAATGCTCCCTGTTACCAGTAAAACTGCGCTGGCAGGAAGAACTGTTTGTAAGATTACTGTCGCCAACAGACCGATGGTTACTACCAAAGCTCCTACTGGGAAGCCCACTACCAATAAGCAGACGCTCAAAGTAAAACTCCAAATCAAAAAGCTCTTTATCAAACCAAAATAACTATTCTTTTGTACTAATTCCATAGTTTTAAGATTTACGAACAACAACAACAAAATCCAAAGCCAATATTTAGCTCTGATGAGAAAATATTGGAATTAAGTTAAGTATAAGAAACCCCAATCACTTCAATACAATTTTTAAATATTTTTTTACATTAGACAGAATATTAATATTATAGTCAAGCTATCATTTACTTTGTATTACATTGGTTTTTACCTTGATCCCCAGCATTTTTCAAGGAATTTGGACATTTAGTAAAAAAGATAACCGTTGGCTTAAAGTTTTGTATTAATTAACATCTTATATTTTCGTAACTTTAAAGCTTAAAAATGATAAGTATAAATACTTAGTAAGATTTTAGTTTTGTCATTTAAGAAAAATGTAGTTATTCATAATTAAACCTGAAATAGAATATAAATCAAGAATAAGATAATTTTTGAAGGGAATTAGCTATTTTTTTCTGAGTGTTTTCTGCCATAAAAAATTAAATCATCAGGGTCAAAAGTGCGCTGATCAATTGTTAGAAAGTAAACAGTACTGGGCATACTAAATGTGTAAAAAGATGTATAGTTCCCATAACAACCAGGATGAACCAAAGAACAGGATCTCAGCCTTTGCCTCCTCCACCGCCATCAACCATTGGTAAAACAAATCATAATTCAACAGCAGGCACAAAACCGAGTGCTAAATCAAATAAAGCCGTCAAAGTACCTCCAGCAAATAGCCGTCCCAAACGCTCCCCTGGACAACCTTCCCTGGAGTACATTATCAAAAAAGCTTATTCGCAAGGATATTCCGACATTCATTTAGGTGTAGAAGAAGTTCCTCGAATGCGCGATCGCGGGGAAATGGCGCTGACGGAATATCCTAAGACCGATCTCAATACATTTATGAGTTGGCTCTATGAAATTTTATCCCATGAAGAAGTAGAGAAGTTCAAAAGCGAATTAGAGTTTGATGGAGCAACTCAATATGAATTTGCCCGAGTCAGGATTAATATTTTTGATACTTTAAGGGGTCCAGCACTGGTAATGCGTCTCATCCCCTTAAAGATTTTAACTATGGAAGAGTTAGGTTTACCGCCAGTATTCCAGGACATTTCAGATGAGCATAAGGGTTTAATCTTAGTTACAGGTCCAACGGGTTCTGGTAAATCAACGACTATGGCAGCGATGGTCGATTATATAAATACAGAACACGCCAAACACATTATTACCATTGAAGATCCGATCGAGTTTGTCCATCGTAGTAAACGCTCTTTGATCAAGCAGAGAGAAGTAGGTATTAATACTCGTAAATTTGATAATGCCCTTAAGGCAGCTTTGAGGGAAGATCCAGATATTATCTTAGTCGGAGAAATGCGCGATCGCGAGACAGTCAATACGGCGTTGAAAGCAGCGCAAACTGGACACTTAGTTATGGGTACATTACACACTAATAGTGCCATCAAAACTATTGAAAGAATTTTGACTCTCTACAGTGCCGAAGAACAGGATGCCATGCGAATTGCTATTTCCGAATCTTTGGTAGCGGTAATCTCTCAAGGACTATGCCGTACTACTGATGGCAAAAGAGCTGCCTATCATGACATCATGGTTAATACCGAAACCGTAAAAGATTACATTAAACAAGGAAAATATGACGAAATCCATAATCTGATGCTAGACGGAGATTATGATGGCATGATCACAACTAATCAGGCATTATTCAACCTTTATGAAGAAGGTCGGATCACAGAGGAAGTAGCCTTAGAGATGTCGCCGACACCAAATGAAATGGCTATGATGCTTAGGGGAAGGGTATAAGCACGTTCATCATTTAAATTTGAGACCCACTGAGGCGTAAGCGCCGTTCGCCGTTAGGCGCAAGGGAATGCTCAAATTAATTTACCATTAAAATATTCAGGCGCTTATTGCTCAGGCTTATTCTAAATGTCTTTAGATTAGACAATTAGGTTATTTTGTGGTTTAGATGATAGAATTCATCAGCACTTCTGGCATGGGACTACTGAGCTAACTATGCCAGCACAGCAAAACAAACTTCTTGATAAATGACAACAATTTTGCCTCAAGTGTTTAAAGGTATTGCCTTATTTACTCCTGGGGGAGATTTAATTTACGGTATTGACCCCCATAAACAAACCCAGTGGCACGTACACTTATGTCAAGAATTAAAACAAACTCTTAATCTAGCCTCTCCTCCTCATTTTCTTGTCCCAGGGTATACTGCAACAATAGAGCGCTGGTTAGATCCTCAAACTAATCGCCTCGTAACTATTGCCGAGGCATATCCTGCGGTGAGGCGTTATATTCCTTTGTTGCAAACGATATTCCAGCTAGAACCTACAACCCAATGGCATATTGCACCATGGCGAGAAGAATCTTGTAATAAAAATGTAATTGACACTTATCGCTCTGATTTTCCCCAACTTTGGGCTAGGCAAAATCTAATTATGCGCCATGAGCTTAATCACCCTTCTCAGTTAGAAACTGAGGAGCATGGTTCTGGATCTTCTCCTCTAAATAATCCTATTGCCAGCGAAGCAACAGAAGGGTATAAACTACGTTTGTTTATTTCAAGCAAAAATCCCAATGCCGAACAAGCCCTTAGCCATATCCATCAGTTATTGGAAGAAAGCTTAATCAGTCCCTATACTTTGAAAATAATTGATATAGCTAAAAATCCAGAGTCAGCAATCACTGACAAAATAACAACTACTCCTACTTTAATTAGGGTATCGCCTAAACCTGTCAGACGTATCGTGGGACAACTAAATGATATTCCCAGAATACTACATATTATTTCTAGTTTTTGAATCTACTCTAATCCCAGGGTGCAGTTATTTGCTCGGTGGCAATTTTCCAGGCAAAAGTTGCATGTAAACTAGCGGTGTCCAAAAAGCGTATTTTTGAGGATAGATAAGGAAGTAGCATTCCTAATTCGGTACAGGCTAGCAAAACTCCATAGTCATTGATTTGATTTGGCTGCTGTTGTTCTATTGTCGCCTGCACAACTTGAGCAAATCTTTTAGCTGAGTCAGGGGTAGTGATTCCTTTGATTAACTCAGTACAAATTATGCGATCAATTTCAGTTTTTCCTGCCTTGTTGGGAACCAAAACATTAATGCCTTGAGTTTGTAATGCTTGACTGAAAAATTCATCGGTCATGGTAAATTTACTGCCAGTAAGCACCAGCGTCTTGATAGCAAGATCCTGTGCTTGTGTGACAGCAACATCAATAATATTTAGAATCGGGATCGGGCTTTTTACTAATGGCAATGCCTTATGGACTGTATTACAGGCTATCAGAGCAAAGTCAGCCCCAGCCTTTGCTAAAGCTGTGAATTCAGATTCTAAATTTTTAGCTATCACATCCCACTGTCCACTTCGATGCCAGTCTGCATAATGCTGATAGCGAACGCTAGCAATTACAATTCGAGGATAATAGAGATCTCCGTAAAACTTAAAATGTTGCCGAATAATAAACTGATAATAAGTTACAGTTGATTCGGGACTTAAGCCTCCGACAATACCTATGGTTTGAGGCATATTGTAGATTAGCGAGGAAATTGATTTACTGACAGCTTTCTGCGGTTATTGATATACCGCCCTTGTAGTTTCTAATTAATCTTAAAGAGTCTTCAAGATTAGAGTATCTAAGCAGTTAACAAATTAATTAACCAGGGATGAATATAGTAGCTATATCAGCCACCATTGCCTACGGACTGTTAGCAGGATTTGGGGGGATTTGGGGATATCTTAAATCCCGAAGCAAAGCTTCACTTATTTCTGGCTGTGTCAGTGGAGTTCTGCTGCTACTATTTGCAGTTATGCAGATTCAGGGGTCTAATTTAGCCTTATTAGGCAGTAGAATTATTATTTTGTTGCTAGTAGTGGTATTTGGAATTCGTTTATCCAAAACAGGTAAGTTTATGCCATCGGGAATAATGCTCGTTGCGGGGATAATTGCTTTGAGCTGTCTATTTGTCTCTTAGTTACTAGGCTAAGGTTTCGGGACAGTAACCCAATCCTCTAGTAAATTGCTGGCGGAAAGCCTCAATGTCTTTAGTATCTGGTTTACCATAGGAGACCACAGCAACCTGATAACGTCGCATTACCTCAACAGGAGATTGACCCGTTTCTAGACTCCAAAAAACCATCTTCAGGCGCATTTCTGGTACATAGGGAATACCCAATTCAGACATAAAAGCGCAAAGATCGCCATGAAGCTTAGGTTCTAGCCCTTGGGGGAACCGAATTTTAACCACCCAGCCATCAATTTGATGAATTACAGTCAAAGAAGCATCTACGGTATGGGAGCTATTGCGGAGATATTCAATTGTTCTTAACGTTACGCTGGCATTTGCCAAAAAATAGAGATAATCCATAAACAGTTTTTTTGTGAAACCTATACCTAGTCTGACAATAAATAGGTCGATTGCGCTTGGGGAAAAGCACCCGATCTTTTAAATTTGCTATAGGGGATCTTACCCAAATACAATCGTGCAAAATCAGCTCAAACCGAAGAATGAACCAGGATTTTCTGCTTTCTAGTTATAATTATCAACTGCCTCAAAACCTTATTGCTCAGGCTCCTGCGGTTCCTAGAGATAACTCTCGGTTACTGATAGTGAATTCACGGTCTGAACCTACCCACGCTAATTTTTATGACTTAGCAAACTGGCTCAAGCCAGGAGATTTGCTTGTATTAAACAATACAAGAGTGATTCCTGCGCGTCTTTATGGTCATAAGCCTACAGGCTCTCAGGTGGAAATTCTCTTAATTGAGGAACGCCAAAATAACTGTTGGCTCGCTTTAGTTAAGCCTGGTAAAAGGTTTTCAATAGGAGCAAAAATTATCTTTGATGCAATTAGCGATCGCATTTATGATCGCAAGTCGTTAGATTCTGCTTCTCCAGATAATTGGCAACTTCAGGGAACGGTAGTTGCTAAAGATGAAGCAACAGGAGGCAGAATTATCCAATTTGAATTGCCTCCCCAGAAATCTTTGTGGCATTTCTTAGATGACTATGGACAATTGCCCTTACCTCCCTACATTACTAATGAAGCTGCCACTGCCAACGACAGCTATCAGACCATATATGCCCAACAGCCAGGAGCGATCGCCGCACCGACGGCAGGGCTACACTTCACTTCAGAATTATTTGATAAGCTACAGCAGCGAGGTATTGAGCGTACCTATATTACGCTGCACGTAGGTATTGGTACTTTTCGTCCTGTGGAGGTAGAAGAAATTACCGAGCATGGGATGCATCAGGAGTGGATCGAGGTGAGTCAGGAAACGGTTGCTAAAATTCGAGCTACTAAAGCTAATGGGGGTCGGGTTATTGCCGTAGGTACAACTGCTACCAGAGCATTGGAAGGGGCAGTCAAAGAATCTGGAGGTGATAATTTAGAAGCTTTTCGGGGGCAAACAGATTTATTTATTTATCCTGGCTATCAATGGCGAGTCGTCGATGGCTTGATTACTAATTTTCATTTACCTGGTTCTAGTCTGTTGATGTTGGTTAGTGCCATGATTGGTAGAAAACACTTACTAAGTCTTTATCAAGAAGCGATCGCTCTTAACTATCGTTTTTACTCTTTTGGCGATGCCATGTTAATTTTGCCTGAAGCTACTGACTATCGAGTTCGGAATTAATAGTAGTTTCTGCTATGGGGATTGCGATGGTTACCGTTGTCCCTTTACCAATTCCCTCACTACTGAGGGAGATACTACCCTGCATTAATTCCATCAAGTTGCGAGAGATTGCCAAACCTAAGCCAGTTCCCCCAAATTTTCTGGTAGTAGAACCATCAATCATCACAAACGGATTAAACAATTTATGTTGCTGAGAGGGCTCAATGCCCATACCCGTATCAACTACAGTAATTATCGCTTGGGGATGAGAGTTGAGTGTCTGCTCCTGTGATTTAAATTTGCCATAGGATGTACTGGTCGTGGTCTCTTTGTCAGTTGAAACTTGCTTTCTCAACTGGGTTTCTACTGGAATGTGATCTTGATATTTAGCTACAGGAGGCAACAGATACTGATGGTTGTTGGGTTCAGTCTGTAATTCGCGATTATGGGTTAAAGACTGAACTTCGATGGTAATCGTGATGCTACCATAGTCGGTAAACTTGACCGCATTGCTAATAATGTTAATTAAAACCTGTTTAAATTTTGCCGCATCTGCTAGTACAAACAACTCTTGACCCCATACAGGCATCTCTAAAGTTAAATTTTTGTTCTGAATTGAGACTATATGGAGATCGATTACTTCATGGAGTATTTTACCCAAATTAACCTGGTCAATCATGATTGAAAGCTTACCTGCTTCAATCTTGGAGATATCTAAAACATCATTAATAATGCCCAATAGGTGAATTGCCGCATCATCCGCCTGTTGCAGAAATTCTCGCTCTTCTTGAGGACTATCACAATAGCCATCTTGAACGACACGGATACAGTTAATAATGCCATTGAGGGGAGTCCTTAGTTCATGAGAAGTAGTAGCCAAAAACTCACTTTTCAACTGGTTAGCAGCCTGGGCTTCCTCCCAAGCCGAGACAATTTCCTCCCCCCATTGCCGAAGTCGACTTACCATATCATTAAGAGACAAGGAAAGCTGATTAAACTCACGAATTTGGAAATTTTCAGGCAAAAGATCGCTATTGGCAGGCAAATGTTCATCTTTGAGGGAATAATCTCGAATTTGCTCCAGAGGACGAGCTAATTCACGAGAAACATACAAAGTAGCCAAGGAACAGGCGGCGATTAAGCCCAAAGTCATTCCTACTAATGCCTGGCGAATATCTTTGAGAGGTTCAAGGGCAGCATCGAGGGGGCTAACCGCCAGCACAATCCACTTTTCCCCTAAAGCATTAGTCTCAGGAGAAGGAATCGCGCTGTATCCCGTAACTAATTCCACGCCATCTGTCTCCAAGTAAAATAAATGCAGAAAATCAGATTTATTGGCGATCGCATTATCCATCAACTCACTAAGTCTTTGAGCATCAGGCATTTGTTTGATATTCCTGCCCACCCTCTGCACAAAAGGATGAGCTAAAATCGTTCCGTCTTGATTAATGACCACAGGATAACCTTCTAATGATCCTGGTTCAATAACTTCTTGATCTAAAATTGCCGACTTGACGCTGAGGGCATATTTCAAATTACCTTGACGATCATACACAGGGGCAGTTAACCATAGTTTGAGCTGTCTTCGTAAAGGATTTTCACTAGCTTCCTCCGAATCCCTCACCAAGGAGGTAGTAGGTAGTAGCAACCTGATATCAATCTGAGAAGAGGGGGTCAAAACTTGTTGTTTCTTCTTTTGCCAGTTACTACTTTCTAATTCCACTGTTTCTTTGCAGGTAGAGGCACTAACCAGATTCGTGTTGAGATCGGTAATTTGGACACATAAAACGTTGGTCGGTAAAACTGCTTCTAGTTGAGCAATTAATGATTCTCCATCTACCTGATCTGAGCGAGAAACAGCCGCATCACTGGCACTTGCCAAATTATTGCGGAGAGCTTCAATGGATTGCCTAACGCTTTCTCCTTTACGGACTGCGCTTTCAGTTAAATTTTGTCGTGCTGTTTCCAAGAAAGCAGAGCGAGCTTTTCTATAAGTGACATATACTCCTACCAATAAGACTGGAACACTAACTAAAAGAATGCGCGAAAGCAAGATTCGTCTGAAGGAGGATTGACCAGGTGCCATAGGAAAAGATTTAGGCTCACGCTTTAACTATATCTCTACTGTTGTATTTTAATGATATCCATTCAAATTTCATTTGCCATGCTGCCTAATTAAAAATTAGGTGTTCCCAGAAAAATTTGCCGCTGGAGACAGGCTAGTAATTCTATCTCTAATCATGAATTATCGACCACATACGACTGCTATTTTAGCCATGACTGCTGATGGCAAAATTGCCGACAAAGAGCGTACTGCTGCCCGTTTCGGTTCTATCCATGATCGAACACATTTGGAACAACAAGTTGCTCTGGTTGACGGGGTATTATTTGGGGCGGCTACCCTCAGATCTTATGGCACTACTATGTCAGTGTCCAATCAAATTTTACTTCAAGAGCGAAGGGCGCGATCGCAACTGCCTCAACCTGTACAAATCGTAGTATCGGCATCAGGGAATTTAGACCCCCAATGGCGTTTTTTTCAGCAGCCAGTGCCAAGATGGTTACTGACAGTACCCAGTGGTGCTAAAAAGTGGCGCTTACAAAGGGAATTTGAGCGAATTTTAATCGTTCACGGCACCCAGGACAACAATTCGACAATTAATTGGAGTGCAGCTTTTGATCAACTACAAGAATCAGGCTTACATAAGTTAGCTATCTTGGGTGGTGGAGAATTAATCGCATCTCTGCTGGAGGTGGATTTGATTGATGAACTGTGGTTAACTGTCTGTCCTGTAATTTTTGGTGGTAATGCCCCAACTCCCGTAGGAGGACAAGGATTTATTCAGTCTCAAGCGAAAAAACTTCGGCTACAAACAGTAAAGCAGGTTGAACAAGAGGTTTTTTTGCATTATCTAGTAAAGAAGTAATTAATTAATAAAAATATGCCATCAGTAGATTATCCGCTTCATTTTGATTCCAAATACGCTAAGGCACGTCATAATTTCCTGGCTGCTAGCTCAGATAGTGCCACCTTGATCCGCTCTTGGCAGCATCCTCTGCGAGGAATAGCAGGAGAAAAGCTATACCTTGATTTAGCATGGTTTGGCGACTTAGCAGCCCCAGCAGTATTGGTTTTAATCTCAGGTACCCACGGGATAGAAGGATACTGTGGTTCGGGTATTCAGGTCGGCTCAATTAAAACAGGATGGCAGCTTCAAGCAGACCACCGAGTGGCAATCGCCATGATTCATGGTCTTAATCCTCACGGCATGAGTCATCTCAGGCGAGTTAATGAAGATGGAGTTGATCTCAATCGTAATTTTCTCGATTTTCAGCAGCCACTACCGCAAAATACTTTGTATGATGATTTGGCTGAAGTAATCATTCCTCAGCAATGGACACCAGAAATTCAAGTACAAACTTTAGACCAAATTACTGAGTATTTATACCATCAACCTTCAGGAATCGCTGCTTTGGCTCAAGGACAATACCACTATTGGTATGCTCCTTTTTATGGAGGAGAGGTGGCTACTTGGTCAAATCGAGTGTTTAACTCGATTATCGATCAATATCTACTGGATAAAAAAGCGGTTGGTCTGCTGGACTACCACACAGGTTTGGGCGCATATGCCACAGGACAGCTTATGAGCGCACCCCAGAATCTTCAACAACAATCAAACCTAGCTAAACAAGTATGGGGTGAGAAATTAGTGATAGCGGGGAGTGCTAAATCTGTGGCGGCATATTCTCCTCAAGGAACTTTGATTGCTGCCCTCGAAGAGCAACTTAATTCATCAATTTGCCTAGCAGCAGCTTATGAGTTTGGCACAATACCTGAAACCGAAGTTTTTAATGCTTTGCGTGCCGATCATTGGCTACACGCTCATGGTGACTTGAATAGTCTTCAAGCTCAGACGATCAAACAAAATATGCTCAATGCTTTTTATAGCGATCTCTCAGACTGGCAGAAATCAATTTGCGAACTGGCATTCACCGCTCAAAATGAGTTATTGACGGGATTGCAGGAATTATCTAATTAAGTTTTTGCTGTTAGTGCATTCTAAAATTCCCTATTTTTAGTCACCGTTTAGAAAAATTAAAGAAAGAGCAACTGAATTATCCAGAGATTTAATTAACTGTAATTTTGGCAAATGTTAGTAGCTAAACCAGAGGTTAATTCTGGAGCTTTGATTGCTAATATTTATAATCAAAAATGTTAAATAAATTACTTAAATAAATCATTGTTCAATCGCTATGAATATTGCCTCAAATTCATCCTCAATTTTTAATTGTTAAAAACATCACAAGATAAATATTAGATTTGCTTGGGCACAAATATTGGTTGTTAGCCAGCCGTACTATTGATTTTGAGCGCTCGTAATAATAGTAAGATCCGTAAGATCACTTACGTGATTAGTTCCCTGCGAAAATTAGGTACGGCGCCTCTAGTCCCCAATCTACAAGGAGTAACTGGCTAAATCTAAGACAATGATTAGCCAGAGTTAACCGAGGGCATCAGAACCATATAAATATCATTAACAACAGCAAAAAATCATACTTCTATAATTTATTTATAATTAGGCGATCGCTCTTGAGTAGAACCTAAATACTCCGTTTTTGGATTAGATTCAATAAATTTGTCGCTGTAGATTAACTATAAATTTACTTTTTGCACTAGGGACACACAGTAGAAATTGTAAAAAAATCTTGCTCAGGCAAATTAAATTGTTATTGAGGTTTTATTTGTCCTAAACTGGGATATATATGAAATATACCTAGACTAAATTTTATTTGGGTTTATCCCTGATATGAGTTAGTGCTGATCGTCCGAACTAGATTAATTAATATTTGGTCGTAGCTATAACTACGGGTCTATTCATTAAGTTGTGATGACGCAATCACTGTCATTGCCAGTATTGCGCTGTCAACTTTATCTATTAAATATATTTAAGCCCTTATAGGAAAAATTATATGGAGTCTCATAGCAAATACATGAGAGATCGTCTGTCCATATTTGTAGACGGCAACAACATGTTCTATGCTCAACAGAAAAATGGCTGGTTTTTCGATCCGCGAAGAGTTCTAGAATATTTTACGAAAGATCCTACTGTAGTTTTGATTAATGCTTTTTGGTACACGGGATTAAAAGATGCCCAGGATCAAAGGGGTTTCCGTGATGCGTTGATTAGCTTGGGCTATACTGTGCGTACTAAAATTCTCAAGGAGTATTATGATGATGCTTCGGGTCGTTATTCGCAAAAGGCTAATTTAGACATTGAAATTGTAGTGGATATGTTTAATACGGTTGAGCAGTATGACCGCGTAATTTTATTTAGTGGTGATGGCGATTTTGAACGAGCGATCGAGCTGTTACGCTCTAAAAACACCCATATTACCGTAGTTTCAACCGAAGGTATGATCGCCAGAGAGTTACGTAACGCTACTGATCGCTATATTGATCTTAATGACGTTCGTTCATATATAGAAAAAAGTGACTTTTAAACCGCTTCGCGGTTAGCTATTGGCTAATTAATTAAGCGATCGCTGTTTGTTTCAAATGCGATCGCTTAATTGATTATAAATTTTAGACTCAACTTCAAACTATAGTTATGCCAAATGGAGACCAGAGGATTTTTGTGGATACTACTACCCACTACCCAAAAAGGATAACTTAGAAAGTAGGTCAATTAATTAAAATAACTATAATTCAGAGTCTAAGGGTAAGGCATAAAAAGCAATTCCTTCAAGATCGAAGTTGGATAAATTATCTTCAATAAAAGTTTTCTCTGCCTCATCTGCCGTATAGAAATGCACCCCTGCATTAGTTTCAAAGAAGCGATATACAGGAATTGAATCATCTATCTCGGTTTCAAAAGCGGCAAAAGCCACTCCTTCAAAAGCAAATTCAGGGGAATTTGACTCAATGAAATCTCTTTCGTTATCATCTCCCGTATAAAGATAGCCACCCGTTGTGGAATTGAAGAAGCGAAAAATTTCTATCTCTTGATCCGAACTATCTGGGTCAACACTAGCAAAGCTAGATTCTTCTTGAACAAAGTTAGTTAAATTGTCATCAACAAAATCTCTTTCAGTTTGACTGGCAGTATAAAAATAAGCCCCCGATGCCGAATCAAAAAAGCGAAATACGGTATTTTCTGTTAGATCACCCTCTCCAAAACTATCCTCAGTAGTCACATCATCTGGATCTTCCATATCAAGAAAATCGCTATCAGAAATAGCATCATCATTAATGATCGTGATTTCGGTAGTTAATTCTGTTTCACCATCTCTCAACTGAACCAAATCAGGATTTAGATCGGAGAATACCACAAATAATGTTTCGTCAATCTCAGTTTGCTCATCTCCAAGGATAGTAATCGAAATGGAAGTGCTAGACTCACCAGGAGCAATTGTACCTACTTCATTAGCAATAAATTTATAGTCTAAATCAGCCGCAGTTGTAACATCTACGGTACCGAAAGTAAAGCTAACCTCTTCAGTAGCAGTGACAGCTTCACCATTACTATCTACCAGATTTACGGTGAAACTTTGCTCAATATCCTCATCAAGATCTCCTTCAATAAATGACTGATTATCAACTTGAAGAAAAGGCAATTCATCACTGATTTCTGGAGTTATGTCATCATCAATAATTTCTGGGGTTAAATCATCATCTACGATGATACCTCTGCCGATAAATTGATTGATATCGGCATTAGTCGCGTTATCTAGATTTACCAAAAATGTTTCATCTGGGGCTTCATCAGCAAAAGGTTCAGTATCAGTTAATGCCTCGACTACAATTGTTTTTTCTGTCTCTCCTGGACTAAATTCCAGGGTACCCTCAAGGGGAATATAATCAGCAGGGTCTACTAAAGTCAGACCATCAAGTCGAGCTTCTGTTTCTGCTGTGCTATCTAAGGTAAAAAAATCAACAGTAACTATTAACTCACTTGCTTGAGATAAACTGACCGTAAATTCAAAATTAGTAGTATCTGTATCTCCTTCGACTTGCTCAACATCATCAATAGAGATTTCAGGCAGTAATTCTTCAACGCTTAATTCAGGTGCAATAATCTCCTCATTGTCAACAATAGTAATTGAAGTAATTCCATTTAATTCATCATCTTCGACACCAGTTACTTCAAATTGAAAATCTTCCTCAGATTCAGCTATTTGGTCATCAGTAATATCGATGGTGAAAGTCAAAGAATCTGGTTGATTAGGATCAAGAGTCACAACTGAATTGTCAATTGAACTAAAGTCCAAACCAACACCATCATCATCGAAAGAAGTTGATAATGCCGACCCATCAATTGTCGATATTTCCACCTCTGTTGGCTGAGTAATTTCAGATGCAGTAGGATCAATTTCGATTACGATTTGACCCTCACTCTCATTAACTTCTATTGGTTCAGAATTGCTAAAAACGATCATAATTTTTATTTATAGAGAATCTAGAGCCTATTACTTATGTAATTTTGGCTTATCATCTCTAAATACGACAGTTCTCTTGGCAGATTTTACATTTTTGACACATTTTTACCAACTAATTTGTCATTGAAAATGCTAGATTTACTTCTTTTTCTATTTCATACCCAGGCTTATTTGCCACTACAAACAATGCTTTATCTTTGCTTAGTTGCCATTGGTAATCAATCACAAAACCTGCATCAGTAAGACGAGCAATTAAATGTTGTGCGCTGAATACCCTGACTAAAGTAAAGAAATCCAAAGCCCTGCCAATAGGGGTAATTAGTTTGAACCAACTATAAGCATCTCCATACAGGTGGTACTAATAACAAAAATTCCACCTGGTTTGAGCATTCTATGTTTTACTATGAAGCGTAATTATTTTTTAAATACGAGCAGCAGAATTAAAACACTTAATAGTAAAACTTCAGTACCTAGCAAACTATTAAGTACTTGAGCGTCTTCTGGCTTGAGGATAAAGTAAGATCGCAGTAAGGTATAAGGCAATATTTGGAGTAAGAATATACCGCCAAACAACAGCCAAATAGACCAGGCTAAACCGCGCCAGAGAGCGATCGCGGTAACTAGATCGAAGATTAACAAGATAATATCTAGCAATCGCCACAGCAGAGGTGTGTCAATCCAAGGTGTTCCCGTCAGTCCGAGAATGTTACCAACATGAACCGTAGCGCCGTAGAGTAAAGCGAGCGCTATTATCTTGATATAAACAGCCGTCCAAGGTTGTTGTAATGCCGAATGTAAAAATTTGTGAGTCGAGGTAAAATTTATTTCCTGCATCTTCTTTAGATAGAGAAAACATTATTAGCTGCTGATAATTTAGTATTGCCGAATTGTATTGTTTTGAACAAAATTTGAACAAAAACATATCGGAGCGAAAAATTGGGATTTGTCTGTTAACCTATTTTAGTTAATAACGTAGCTAGCGGTTCAAAAATATACTTTGGCAGGTAATCTGCATAGGCAAAATTAGAGACGGTTTCGATTATTTTGGTTAAAACCACATAGCCAGAATTACTTTCACGAAGTCAGAAATATGAAGTCAGAAGTCAGAAGTCGTAGGATAAACCCGTTGAAGAGAGACTCGCCACCATCCGATTGTCCATTCCATATCAGAGCCAATAATAGCCACGTCAAACTTCGGGCGAGATTTCATATTTCTTTCTCCTAAATAAATTATTGATTGTGAAATTACTAACGACTAATGACTAATGACGAAAAACTATTTAGTATCCAGAATGTTAATCAATTAGCCTTCTTCGCTACAATAAACACTCCTTTTAATTTAAACACCCCTTTGCGTGTGCTTTTGTTCGGTTGCCAATGGTAGTCAATTGTAAAACCAGCATCGCTTAAACTATTTTCTAATTCTTTGCTAGTAAAAACTTTAACTAGCGGTATCAATCGCAAAAATCTTCCCATCCAGGCGATAACCTTAAACCACTTCATCGTATCTCCCAAACACGCCGTACTGGTGACGAAAACCCCCCCTGGTTTGA
>JBCCDL010000020.1:0-20071 GCA_039030815.1 Cyanobacteria bacterium P01_A01_bin.83
GCATAACTAAAATTGATGTCTGCCAATTGAGCCTTATGCAAACATATCTGCTGTAAGTGAGCATGAGAAAAATCTCTTCTGCCAGTTAAGTATGCAGCTTTGATTAGCTCGACCTTCATGATCTGGTTTGATTCGGCGTATTTTTGTGTGTTCGTAGCTATTGTTGTCAGCATCGATCTGTGTCTTGTCAATCTTCACACCATTCATCTTTTGCTAAAAGTTCGCAGATTCGATCTCTTAGTAGATAGTCATGATCTTCTAGTTCACATTCAGCACAAATCCATTCTCTAGGGGGAATAAACTGACAAAGTACGTAGATTGGTTGATGACGTTCGATCTTGCCTGTCTCAACTAAATGACGAGCTTCATCTTTGATTTCATCAATAGAATAGTCAACGGCTACAGACATTACCTACCTCACTGGTTAATTCGCTCTTTAATTTAAGATAAACAATGAGATTGAGGAATTTGTGAGGGTTTTAAATATTAGTTGGTATAGTTCCAGATTACGACTTTAGAATGGTTAGTTGTTAGTTGTTAGTTGTTAGTTGTTAGTTGTTAGTCGTTAATATTTCTGACTACATGCGGTCAACTATGCGCCTGAAGGAGAAATTGTGGTAATGACTGAAGATGGCGTTAATGATACACCTGCCCTAAAGCAAGTTGATATTAGTATTGCTATAGGTGAAATGGGGACAGAAGTGGCTAAAGAAGCTGCTATCATATCAAGTGTTGAATATTAGGGGATTTTAAACTAGCGCGAACCAGAAACTAGTAAAATTGGCTAGAGTAATTGACTATGGTATTCAATCACTATCTATACAACTTAGCTTTACTCCGAATTAGTTTATTATGAGGTTCTCGACGTATAGCTAGTTCATAATATTGGCGCGCAATTTTTGTTTTACCTGCTTGCTTGGCTTTTTTGGCAAACCAATAAGGGTAAACTCCAGAGCGAGGAAAATCTTCAATTAAACGTAAATAGCTTTTTTCTATATCTTGCCAAACCAAAGGTTCGCTATAGTATTTACTTTTTTGGCAACTACGTCGATAATTACATAACCTGTTATGTGCCTGAGGCAACAATAAAGGTATCGCTGTTCCTCGTGGAGCAGCCATAGTAGATTGTTTGGCAAAACTAAGCATTGTCATCGCATCACCATTCCACTCTGGTGCTAGATATGCCCTTTTTTCTTGATAGGCTTGAAAAAAAAATGGTACAATTGCCGTAACTTTTTCAAAGTATTGGTTAAAAATTTCCTCCGATATTTGAGTATTTCTGCCTATTCTCATCAGCAATAAAAGTGCTAAAGGATTCTCGGAATCCAACCTAAGTGCTTGTTTAATATCTTTGTTAGACAAATCGAGCTGTTGTAAATATTTTTGAATGGCATTTTCTTGGGTTAGATTGATATATTTGTTGCCTCTAAAGCTCCAAGCATAAAAATAGTAAAAATAACTTCTAGCTGTATATGCCAAACTGCTGTTGGGGCGTTGTTCGATCCAGCGGTTTAGAAATACTATTATATCGGGGTTAGCTTGCTTGAAAAGTCTGTCCAAAATTGCTGCTCCGTATAAAGAACCTCCACGAGTCAACAATTTGTTTTGTAAAGCATCATTAATAATTTGCTCTATCCGAACAAATTTGTTTTCTTGTAGTAATTTAGCAATTATTTTAGCCTGCTTCTCATAGGGAATAGCAGCAAAATTTTGTTGTTCTATATTAACCAATTGCTTATTTGTAGCTTTTACAGAACATGAAGCAATCGGAAAAAGCGATATACATAGGCAAACAGTAACTAGCTTGTGTCCAAAATGGGAATAAATATTGAACCTATTTTGTTGGGTCATCAATCTATTGACAAAGTAAATGTATTTTTAGGATTCCCAATTATTGGTCAACATTTATATTTAATTTGCTTGCTAGCAGCTACTAATTCTGGCGCGGTACTGATGGAAATTCTAAAAAGAAAAGAGAAATAATATGAAAGCTAAGAACTAGCCCATTAAAAACGGAATTTATTCAAGTTAAAACGGCTTTAATTTATGCCCTCCTTAGCGCAGCAGCAATTTGCCCAACTGCTAAACCACTATCGTTACAGGGAACTTGGTGATGCCAATAGGGAATAAAGTTTTCTTGTTTAAGTCTGGCGATCGCTCTTTTAGTTTGTGGGCATAGTCAGTCGATAAATAATGGGGATGGCAATCGCAGATAACTTGAGTTGGTTGTAATTCGTACAAATTCTGAAAGTCGTTTATGGTCTGCTGAAATCTTTCGTAGGTAGCAACTGTTTTCAGATCGCCGATGTATTGACTGAGGAAAATTCGATTATCTTTGAGAAAGGCGATCGCATTTTTTAAATATCCGCCCACGGCAAGCAATTGTATGTTGCGATCTGTCTCTGTTGAGGTTGGGTAAAGGGAAAAGGGTAAGGGGGAACGGGAGATTATCGGTAAAGGCGCATAACCCCGTGCGCGTCTGAGGACTTGTTCTTTTCCTGCAATGACTCGCACCAGAGAATCATCTACGGGACGAACGATAGGGCGATTATGAACTAGAAACAAATCAAATCGGCAATATGTTTTAACTTAGATAGTGCTTCTTGGTTATCAATACAAATTGGTTCGCTACTAAAGTTACCGCTAGTTGCTACCACAGGAAAACCTAACTCTTTTAGCAACAAATGATGTAAGGGAGTATAAGGTAGCATTACACCTAAATAAGGACTATGGTGAGCAACCAAAGCATATGGATGAAGCGGATTTTTGGTTAACTTAGAAGTTAATAAAACTATTGGTGCTTGAGGCGATAACAGTAACTTTGCTTCCAAACTAGACACTTCACACTCAGCTTTAACCCGTTCTAGGTTAGGATACATCAATGCCAAAGACTTGTGAGGGCGATGTTTGCGATCGCGCAATCTTTGTACTGATATTTCATCCTGGGCATCGACTACTAAATGAAACCCACCTAATCCTTTAATCACCACAATTTTCCCTTGTCGGATCGCTTCAGCAGTTACTATTAATGCCTCATCATGAGCTGCTAGGGTTTTACCCTGACAATCCCAAAGTTCTAAATGAGGACCGCAATTAGGACAGGCATTGGGTTGAGCGTGAAAATGCCGACCCAGAGGAGCTTGATATTCTACCCCACAGCGATCGCACATGGTAAACTGCTTCATGCTGGTATTGGGGCGGTTATAGGGCAGGGTTTCAATAATACTAAACCGAGGATCACAATTGGTACAGTTGTTAAAGGGATAGCGATAACGACGATTATGAAGATCGAGAATATCTTGCAAGCATTCAGGACAAGTTGCCAGATCTGGCAGAATTAAAGCGGTTTTTGCTCCTGAAGTACTGGTTTTAATTTTAAAATCTTGATAGCCGACAGGAGTATGTTCCGAACTAACTACACTCTGAATATTAGATATGGGAGGTGCTAAGTATTTAAGATGGTGTAGAAAAGCTGTTAACTGCGCTCGTTCTCCTTCAATTTCTACCGCTACCCCTTCAGATGAATTATTGACCCAGCCAGTTAACCTCAGTTCCGTCGCCATTCGATAGATAAACGGACGGAATCCTATACCCTGAACCGCTCCCTGTATCTTGAGATGCAACCGTTGTTTCATCTAGAAAAATTTCAACTATTTTTGTGTGATAGTAAAAATGCCCTGTTTGGCTCCAAATCTCTCGATCGTTCCCTCTAGATGCATACCAATACGTTCTAAGAGTTGACAAGAAGCAATATTGTCAATCTGAGTTTCTGCAATAACTCGTGATAAACCTAGAACCGTTAAGGCATAATTGACGACAGCTTGTGCTGCTTCAGTACCATACCCTTTATGCCACCACTCTGGCAGCAACTGATAAGAAATCTCAGTGTCTATATTGTTATGATGTAAGCCAAGACTAACGATCCCAATTCCCGTAATAAAACTATTCTCCTCGACTCGAATCACCCAGTGTTGTCTCTCTGTATTGGATTTGAGCATTTTTTGAAATCTCAAACGAATTGTCTGTGAGTCAACGACTCCGCCAAGAAAGCGACGAACTTCAGCGTTTATATAAATCTTCACAACAAGATCCCAATCGGTAGAAAGCAGAGTGGTTAGTTTGCAGCGAGTTGTCTGAATCATAGTTGAGCTATCTTCGCGCTTCTTAAATATTGTAGAATTTAGAACCAACAATTCTCAATTCTCATTAGTAGCTTTCATTCACTAGACTCTAAAAACGACGTGAATAGTAGAGATCTGCGATAAATAGGGTTTCCAAATCGTTACCGTACCATCCTGAAATGACCAAAGGGTTATCTTGGTATATAAATTATCGAGCAGCAACCCTCCTACTGATGCTACGATTGCCAAGATGCCAACAATTCCTGAGATCATGTTTCGGGTAGTAGTCGATTAAATTACACTTTGTTTAACTTTATACTAAAGGGGTCGCAAAACCAATCCCTTAGGCTTATTCGTGAACTAGCTTTTTCCAAGCAGAGTCCAAAGCCGATCTCATTCGGTGGTTGTTACGACTAATGCTTTGCTGTAATTCTTGCCACTTATCTTGCAGAAACTCTGTAGCTTCCTTTAAGACATCGCGATCGTGTTTCCCCGACTCAGCAAGTTCGTCACTTACCTCTCTAATCTTAATGTGTACCACTTCTGGTTCATCTTGAGGATGAATTAGAGAACGAAGGCGATTGTTCATTTTGTGGACGAGATGTTTGACCTGTTGGGACTTTTCACTAATAAAACCTTTGAGTCCCTCAGTCTCACTTTGTAAGCGATCTTTTGCCTCTTCTTTAATTACAATTGCTTCGGCATCGATTGTTTCAATATCATCAGGAAACAATACCGCCCGACCACCAAAAGATTCGGCAATATCTCCTCCTAAGATATAGGCAGTAATATCACCTGTTGACCAGTCAAACAAAAAATCTTCTACCCAACCAAGAGGATCAGACTTAGGATAGCTTACCTGCATTTGGTTGAGACTAAACAAATCCTGCTCGAATTTATCGGAGATATTGCTATAGGTTAGAACAGCATCGTCTCCCACTACAGATATTTGCTCAATGGGAGTATAGCCTTGGCGACCACCTAGATAAACTACACGACCCGATTCATCTAACCAAACTTCTTCTATGCAGTCGTATTTACTGGCAGTAGAACTATCCATTGCCATTAAACCAACGATTTGACTAAAACGAATTACATTCATCATTGTTTGCCTCTCCTACGTGCGAACAGCCTTAAAGGGTTGACAGTTCCGCAGGGCGGGGTACCGCCCAAGTCGCGACATGCGGCAAACTCTCGCCTTTGTAGCGACGCTTGGAAGCAAAGCTTCCTGCACGGGTGAAACACCCTTCGGGTTCATGAGTTGCTCTATGAGGGAAACCTTCAAGACCGCACTCATTCACCGCAACGGACTGTCTCAGCGTTTGTCCCTACGAATTATTCACAATTTGTAGCCAATTTGACGCAATATATTTTGACGTGCTTGGATATCTCGTTCATTTTCTACACCTTTAGGAGAAAAGCCATCGATTACTCCCATAATTCCTCTTCCCTGCTGGCTTTGCGCCACAATTACTTTTATAGGGTTAGCGGTGGCACAATAGATATGACAAACTTCGGGACACTGCTTAATAGCATTGAGAAAATTAATTGGATAGGCATCTCTAAGCAGGATGACAAAACTATGTCCCGCAGCTAATTTTTGGGCATTAGCGATCGCCTGCTCCTTGAAAGTCGAGTCATTTCCCGCCACGCGAATCAGGCACTCTCCAGAGGCTTCACAAAAGGCAATGCCAAATCTTACTTGAGACGAGATTCCAATCATAATTTCGTAGAGGTCTTCCACAGTCTTGATAAAGTGAGCTTGACCGATAATGATATTTCCACCTTCAGGAATATCTACAGGTACAGATTTTAGTTCCACTAACTTCCCCCATGTAATTGTGTTATGTGTATCGGTTCTAACTACTACTAACAGTTATCGGTTCGCCAGCAGCCAAAATCAATGGAAAATGATGAGCATTAGGAGAATGCATTGCTTGGATACCTAAATTAGCTCGGTTGAGCAAATCGGCATTGCTAGGAATGACTCGACCTTGACTGTCTAAAATCGATTGGTTGAAGTTAAAACCGTTAAGATTAAACGCCATAGTGCTTACCCCTACTGCTGCACACCAAATACCGATAGTCGGTACGGCTACCAGGAGAAAATGAAAAGCTCGATGATTGCCACTAGCAAACCAAGGAATAAGTAATCTACCTAAGAAGCCATAATGTCCAGCCATGTAGTTGTAAGTAATCTCTTGTTGACCGAATTTATAGCCCTTATCTGCCGGCTCGCTTTCAGTAGTTTCGCGAATCAAAGTAGATGTGACTAAAGAACCGTGTAAAGCTGCTAATAACGCACCGCCAAATACTCCTGCCACCCCCAACATATGTAGGGGATTCATTAAAATATTATGGTGTGCTTGAAACGCCAACATAAAGTGGAAAGTACCCGCAATGCCCAAAGGTAAGCCTTCGGAAAAACTGCCTTGACCGATAGGATAGACAAGTAACACTGCCGTTGCTGCTGCCACGGGTGCAGAGAAAGCTACGGCAATCCAGGGGCGTAAACCTTCACGGTAACTCAACTCCCATTGCCTGCCGAGATAACACCAAATCCCGATTAAAAAGTGAAACACAATTAACTGATAAGCCCCACCGTTGTATAGCCATTCATCTACAGAACTAGCTGCCCAAATTGGATAGAAGTGCAAGCCCACAGCAGCCGAGGTAGGCACGACCGCAGCAGTGATAATATTATTGCCACCTATCAATGAACCAATTACGGGTTCGCGAATACCATCAACATCAACTCCTGGCGCAGCGACAAAGGCACAGATAAAACAGATAGTTGCAGCTAGCAGGGTAGGAATCATTAATACCCCAAACCAACCTATGTAGATGCGATTGTTGGTACTAGTAATCCAGCGACAGAAACGTTCCCAGATGCCAAAAGAATCTGCTGTAGAACGCCTTCTAATAAAGGTATTCATGACTGAATTCTCCTTTTTTAATATTTACTCGAATCGTGGTTGTTAGTAAGGTAGGCAAATTTATTTAAGCTAGCAGCGATTTGTTATTTAATAGTTATTTTGCCCACCCTACCCATTACTAACTTTCTGGCAGTTTAACTTTGACCGATTTTTTCGGTGCATCTTCTACTTTGGGCAAATTAAGAGTCAAAACACCTTTTTGGAAATCCGATTTGATTGCATCAGTTTTAATTGCCATCGGTAGCGGAACAACTCTTTGAAACTTACCGTAGTGAAATTCTGAGTGGTAGTAGTTTTTATCTTTGTCTTCAGTTTTCTTTTCTTCTTTGTGTTCGCCCGAAATAATTACCCGATCTTCACTAACTTCTACATCCAAATCTTTAACATCAAGACCTGGAATTTCGGCTTTGAGTACTAATTCTTTATCTTTTTCTTCTATTTCTACAGCAGGAGTCCACATTCCACCGATACTATGTAACCCCATCCAATCGTCGTTACCTACTGAAAGCATATCTTCAAATAAGCGATCCATTTGTTTACGCATGGTGCTTAGTTCTCTCAATGGTTGCCATCTACTTAGTGTCATAATTGACCTCCAATTTTGTGTAGTGATTTGAAGCTTATATTTATAGATTTAGTTGAATATTTTGAGGATGTTGTGAGGGTTAGTGGTTAGTGGTTAGTGGTTAGTGGTAAACACTCCTGACTACATGCGGCGAACTATGCGCCTTTGTGACTCCTGACTTCAGACTTCAGTTATTGATGAATAATTACTGGTGTACCGATTTGCGCCCAGTTAAATAACCATTGAGCGTTACTAAGAGGAAGATTAACGCAACCATGACTCATCGGCGTACCAAAGTTATTATGCCAATACGCACCGTGGAGGGCATAACCGCGATCAAAGTACAGTACATCAGGGACATTAGGAATATCGTAATCTGCACCACGCATTCTATCTATGGGATATTTGCGTTGAACAGTATAAATCCCAGAATGAGTCGGTGTATTAGCTTTTCCTGTGGAAATTACTGTGGAAAAAGCTTGAGTTTTGCCTTTCCAGGCAAATAAATATTGTTCGCTCAAATCGATTTCTATCCATTGTAGATCGGAGTTTTTTAATTTATCGATCTTCAAAGCGATTGCGGAGCTAGCCGTAGGCATCGCATTAGCTAAAGTTGGATGAGCCTCAGCAATTTTAGTTTCCCAGCCAAAATTGCCCCAAACCAAAACCGTAACAAGTCCAGTTAAGACACCGCGACCGATTGGGCTAAATATTAAGTTTAATATGCGAGCAAAAAAAGCTTTTCATTGTAAATTTTACCTCCCATAAGGGGCTAAGTTTAAAATAGCTAGACTGTTTGAGAATATTGTGAGGTTTTATAATTAATTACTAATTCCGAACTAAATTAACCCTTCAGGGTTTGGGCAAATAAGTTGCTCATCCGTTGTAGGGCAGGAGAGATATCTTCAGGTAATAGACGGACATCAATAATGCTCAAGCTGTCACAATCGCGGGCTTGTTTTAGAGCTTGTTGTAGTTCTTGACCTGTGTGAGCCACGAATCCGCGACCGCCTACTAATTCTGCAAAGCCAGCATAATCTAAACTGGCAATCTTCACAAATTCTGCATGCTGGTGCGCCATGGAGCGCAAGGAAGTATAAGAGCCATTATTGATGACTATAACAATGGGCTTTAATCCCAGCTTGTGGGCAGTTAATAATTCCATGCCAGTCATCTGGAAAGCTCCATCTCCTACCAGGGCGATCGCGCGACGGAAAGGATCGGCTAGCTGCGCCCCAATTACTCCAGGAATGGCAAAGCCCATACTGGCATAGAAAGCAGGACATAGAAAAGAGGTTCCCGACTGGGTTTTAATATCATCCGCAGCAAAGAGAGTATCTCCTACATCTGTGACCAACAGAGTATTTTCATCAATGAACTGATTCAGCTCGTACAATAAGCCACTCATGGAAATAGAGTCGTAGGCAGGGGCGACTCGCGGTTGCATGGGTGCGATTATCCGAGTATCGTAACTGGGTAAATCTTTACTACTAGCTAAAGTAATAATAAAGTCTTTAAACAAAACATTGGGATATTGGTGATGTTTGAGGCTAATCTGCTCAGAAGTAGCATATATAGTGCGTTTACGTTCCAAGTGGGAGCTAAACATTCCTAGATTGATATCGGTCATAAATACTCCCAACATCACCAGACAATCTGAACCTTCCACCGCATCGCGCACCTGGGGATCTCCCGCCTCTGCGTTGTAAACTCCAATATATTGGGGGTGACCTTCAGGAAAAACCGATTTACCTAACATGGTAGAACAGACGGGAATGCCAAGCTGTTCGGCTAATTGCACTACTTCAGCCTGTAAGCCAAAGCGATGTACTTCTACTCCTATCAATAAAACTGGAGATTGGGCGACGTGTAACATTGTGAGAGTTTCAGCGATCGCCTCTACTAAAGCGTCGGGGTTTGTTTGTTTAATTGGTGGCGATAAATGCTGCGCCTCGACAATTTCGGCATAAACTAAATCCCGAGGAATTTCTAAATATACGGGACGTTTGAATGTAGTCGCATAATCAATCGCCCGATGAATCTCCTCGTCGGCTGTCGCCAAATTGTCTAATATGGCATTGTAAAGCGTGATTTCTTGATATACTCTTCTTTGAGTATCAAAAGTTTTGACTTTATGATGCAGTAAATCTCGCTCTCTTCTTTCCTGAACCCCAGGGCTCCCGCTCAACACAATCAAGGGGGATTTTTCGGCATAAGCTCCTGCGATCGCATTGACCATATTCAATCCGCCCACACTGTAGGTAACTACCGCCAAACCTAATCCTCGAATGCGCGAATAGGCATCGGCAGCAAACCCAACGCCAGGCTCATGAGTCATAACGATAGGTTCGATCTGGCTTTCGGCAAGAGCATCATAAAGAGTGAGGGCAAAATCTCCTGGAATACCAAAGGCGTGCTGCACTCCCTGCTGATGCAGAAGTTCAAAAATGTGTGGTGCTAAACGGGGCATATTAAATTACCTCCTCTAAAAATATTTAAACTGAGTTGGAAATTAGGAGTTCGGAGTTTGAATCCCTAACCAATAGCGTTCGACTACAAACGCTTATTGAATAATTTGTTTTTGAGGAGATATTCATAACTCAAAAGATAACTCCGAACTCTACAAAAGGCATTCTTTAAACATCTCACGGCACATATTTTCTTTGACCATAATCTGTCGAAATGCCTCACGTAGATATTTCTTAGCTTACAGGAAGCTAAGATTTTCGATTTCTCTTTCTAAAATCTGTAGCTGAAACTGTTGTTCCAAGATAAGCTGTCCTAGTTTTTGTTTACGATCTTCTTTTCTGATTCGACTCCTTTACGTCTGTTAGGATTACGACTCGGCTATTCAAGAACTAATTCAGACGGTTTAAGCAAGGCAAGGGATAAAATGGTTAAGGTTTAATCAGAAGATGTGTCTCAAACTATTGGCTCATAGATTCAGTCTTGGTTAGCCATTTATTTAACTGATATTGTCTCTAGCAATTGCCAGTAATCGGCAGATATAAATCGATTAGCAAATTAATATGTAAAATTTTATGTGATTTTTTTGTCAAATATAATTTGCTATCTATATCCTTTGGGCAATAAAATTACATGATTTGCATTGCACTTCTTAAAGTTAAACTAATTTTATTATAATACTTATTATCAAAATGTCGCATTATATTATAAATATTAATTAAGCAATTTTAAAACACACATCTTTAATTCTAAATGAATATTAGCGCAAGCACAAGCCTTTTACATGCTTGTAAAATAACCAAGGATCAAAGATAAAAGCTGATTTAGCCTTTATAAGTTACAAAATTAAATTGCTCGATTTATTGAAAAACAGCCTCTATCTAAAGATAGACTCTGGTGATACTGTATAAGTAATAAAATGCCGCTTTGAACAAATTACGAATCTCCAAATCTCGTGTAAATAAATTTGATCGGTGGCAAAAACTTTTTTTATTAATGTCCATTATTTTGCTTTTCTAAGATAATAATAAATGTTGATGCGCTTAAAAAAAGCATTGTTAGAATTCGTTCTAGCCAATGCCCTAAATATATTTAGATAAGTAATTGAAGCATTTTGCTTCAAGATTGATTTAAATTAACTGCACAACCAGAAATCACATAGAATCTTTACTGATTAGCAAAACTTTGCGTTCGTTTTCGCTGACTGTCACAGTCTCAATAATTTCGCCTGTAACTTTGGTTCCATCTTCTAAATAAACCGTATGTCTTTCTCCCACCACTAATACTGGACATTCTCCAGTAACTTCTTCCCATTTTAAATATTCTCCATCTAAATAATAGTCATGGATGCAAAAGTGTTCTCTTTTTTTGTTGGTGGTCATGGTTTTTCTCCTTTTTAATTATTTATTGGTGGTTAGTTGCCGTTAGTCATTAGTTGTTAATTGTTAGTTGTTAGCTATTCTTTGACCTCTGATTTGACTGAGGGAAATTTTTTATGGCTGACTCCTGACTACATGCGGCGAACCCGATCGCCTTTGTAACTCCTGACTCCCGAATGTTTGCCTGTTCTAGATTCACACCTGATAAATTTGTGCCACTCAAATTCGCATCGGCTAAAATTGCTTCGGTTAGATTGGCATGAGAAAGATTAGCGCCGACGAGATTTGCACTTCTTAGATTAGCGCCACTTAAGTCTGCCTCTACTAAGCTGACGCTGTTGAGATTAGCGTTTTGTAGATTGGCTTCGCTTAAGGTAGCATTCAAAAATGCTCCGCTAAAATTAGCCCCTTTTAGAGATGCATAGGATAGATCTGCACCACTTAAATTTGCACCGCTTAAGTTGCCACCGTTAAGAGTAATTTCTCTCAAGTTGGCATTGGCTAGCTTTGCTCCGCCAAGATTGGCACCAATTAAATCGGCATGGCTCAAATTAGCATAGATTAAACAAGCACCACTTAGGTTAGCACCAATTAAGTTTGCTCCTGTTAAATTTGCTTCGGTCAAATTAGCTCCACTTAGGTTGGCACCGATTAGGCTAGCATTTTGCAAATTAATATTAGTTAGCTTGGCACGATATAAGCAGACACCGTTGAGATTGATACCTGCAAAGTCTCTTTTTCCAGCTGCGTATTCTTCTAAAAGTCTAGTTATTTCTGGCATGGTAATTATTCTCTCTTGCTAAACCGTGATTAATTGCTGTGGCAGAATCGTTCCCGTTAAGTTTGCTCCCCTAAGATTGGCATAGAGCAGATTTGCCTCTCTCAAATCTGCCTCTCTCAAATCCGCACCGTATAAGTTTGCACCTCTAAGATCTGCCTGCTGTAAGTTTGCTTGATAAAGATTTGCTCCTGCTAGAATTGCTCCTTGAAGATTGGCGTTTTGCAGATTGGCTTGTTGTAACCTAGTCCCAGTCAATATGGCTTCGGCAAGTTTGCTGTGAGATAGATTAGCTTCTTGAAGTCTCGCGCCACTAAAATTAACGGCGATCGCCATTGCGCCTGTTAAGTCTGCTCGCTCTAAATTAGCCAGGACTAAGAATGCCCCGCTTAGATTGGCGTATTGAAAGATAGCACCCGATAAGTTGGCACGTATTAAATTGATGCCACTGAGTTTTGCTTGGGTTAAGTCAGCACGACTTAGCTCGACGTTACTAAAATCGCGATCGCCAGCAGCGTATTGTCGCAATAAGGTTTCTACATTCATTTCTTAGTTAGTTGTTAGTTATTAGCAGCCGTTAATTAATAGCTACTGAACTTTCACAACTTCCTCAGATTGTTTTTTTTAAACTGTGAATGTAGTTCGGGAGTGAATTGTAGTTGTTTGACGAACCTGAAACAAAGTATCTACACCTATTATAATTCCTTAATCTCATGATGGAACTTCTACGATACAAAAAGTCAAAAGATCCACCTGCTGAATCAAAACGGCAGCAAAAGTCTAATCCCTGGCTAATTGGCTTGATGATTTTGGCTTTAGGAGGAGGAATGAGTTATTGGTATGCTGCACGAATTAAAACCCCTACTGTAGAACCCGAACCTATTACCAAATATACCCCTGTGGCAGTAACGGCTTTGGGTAGGCTAGAGCCACAAGGAGAGGTTATTAAACTTTCTGTCGCTAATGCTCAAGATAGTCGCGTTAACGAACTGTACGTAGAAGAAGGCGATCGCGTCACCGCAGGTCAACTAATTGCAACTTTACAGGGTTTAGACCAAAAAGATGCCGAACTCGCAGCAGCTAAACAAAATGTAGCGGTCTATCAAGCCAAACTAAAAAAAGTATCGGCAGGAGAAGCTAAGAACGCGGAAATTCGGGCACAACAGGCAACTATAGCTCGTTTGCAGGCTCAACTACGTAATGAAAGCTTGGAAAGACAGGCAGAAATTGCCGATGCTGAAGCAGAATTAACTAATGCTCGAACTAACTATGATCGCTATCAAAATCTGTATTTAGAAGGGGCGGTAAGTAAATCCCAAAGAGATGACCGTTTAGAACTATATCGACGATCGCAAGCTAGATTAGACCAAGCAGAAGCTAGATATAACAATACTGTTGCTAGTTTGCAAAAGCAGATCGACCGAGAAAGATCGATCCTGAACCAACTGAGAGAAGTACGTCCTGTAGATTTGGCTGAAGCAAGAGCCGAATTAGATTATGCGATCGCCCAGGTCAAGCAAATCGAATCGGAACTAGAAGATTATTACGTGCGCGTACCGATCGCGGGGCAAATTCTTAAAGTTAACACTCTTGTCGGGGAACAGGTGGATACTTCTCAAGGTATCGTCGAACTGGGTAGAACCAGTCAAATGTATGCGATCGCTGAAGTTTATGAAACTGATGTTAATAGAGTAAAAGTCGGACAACCTGCTACAATTATCAGCGAACACGGTGGCTTTGCAGGTAAATTACAGGGAAGGGTAGATCGTGTAGGCTTGCAGATTAAGAAACAGGACATTTTAGAATCCGATCCTGCTGCGGATAAAGATGCTCGCGTGGTGGAAGTCAAAGTGCGTCTCGATCCTCAAGACAGTGAGAAAGTAGCAGGGTTAACTAATTTACAGGTAAGAGTGAAAATCGATCTCGATAGTCATTAGTCATTAGTTATTAGTTATTGGTTGTTAGTAGACAAACCAACATCTTATTAAAAGAGAAAAGATGATGAAACAGTGGTACGAAGAATTATTTACCAACTATGCTCTGAACTATGATCGCGAGAGTTTTGTTCGAGGCACAATTGGAGAATGTGATTTTATCGAGCAAGAGATAAATTACGATAAAAATACCAACATCTTAGATATTGGCTGTGGCACTGGCAGACATGCGATTGAATTAGCAACCAGAGGCTATCAAGTTACGGGAATCGATCTTTCTGAATCTCAATTAGCTAGAGCAAAAGAAAAAGCATCCGCCCAGAATTTAGAGATCGATTTTGCACTACACGACGCGAGAAAACTTACTTACATAAATAAATTTGATTTAGTAATTATGCTTTGCGAGGGAGGTTTTTCTTTAATGGAAACCGATGAAATGAACTTTCAGATTCTTCGCAATGCCAGCAATGCTTTAAAGCCTCAAGGAAAATTAATCTTTACTACCCTAAACGGATTGTTTCCCCTGTTTCATTCAGTCAAAGAATTTATGGCTTCAAAAGGTAAAGAAGAGAATGCTAAATATGATAATAATTCATTCGATCTAATGACGTTTCGCGATCTCCATACGATCGAGATTGAGGACGATCTCGGTAACACCAAAGAACTCGAATGTAACGAAAGATATTATGTTCCTTCGGAAATTACTTGGCTTTTGACTACGCTCAATTTCCAAGTAATCGATATCTTTGGTGCCAAACTTGGTGCTTTTAGCCGTCAGGACAAGTTAACAACAGAAGATTATGAAATGTTAGTCATAGCCAAAAAATAACTTCTAACCTTACAGACAAGGCATACCTTGTCTCTAATCATGCCTCTAAAAACTCTATTAAAAAAATTCACTAAAGAACCTCCTTTGGGTTGGGCGCAACTAAGTCACCAAAAAGTTCGTACCTTTGTTGCGATCGCAGGAATTGCTTTTGCCGACATTCTAATTTTTATGCAGCTTGGTTTTTATAACAGTATCTTTGGTGGTGTGACTCGTCTCAACGAAAACCTGACTGGAGATTTATATATAGTTAGTTCGCGGGCTAAATTTATGGACGATGGGCAAACCTTTGATCGTCGTCAACTGTATCAGGCTGCTGCGGTAGAAGGAGTTACTTCAGCCAGTCCTTTTTATTATTCTCATGCAGGATGGGTCAACCCTTGGAATAAAAAAGTTACTAACGTAGCTATTCTAGCTTTCGATCCAGCCCAACCCGTACTCAATTTACCTGATGTTAACCAACAAATAGATCAGATAAAATTACCCGATAAAGTATTAGTAGATCGTCAAGCCAGACCAGATTTAGGAGCGATCGCTCAAGCTTTTGATAATGGCGAAACAGTTACTACCGAAATATCAGGCAGAAGAATCAGCGTTGGTGGGATGTTCGACTTTGGTAGCACTCTATTTGTGGAAGGATTTTTAATTACTAGCGATTGGAATTATCTAAGGCTGTATGGAAAAGATAGTATCGAAAACGTCAAAGTGGGCGTTCTTAACATCGAACCTGGTGCAAATCCTACTACAGTTAAAGCTAGAGTCAGACAAAGTTTACCAAACATAGTAACGGTCATGACTCATGATGAATTTGTAGCAGCCGAAAAAGAATTTTGGGATAAAAATCACCCCGCAGGAACGATCTTTAACTTTGGCGTAGTGATGGGTTTTGTGGTAGGTGTAGTAATCGTCTATCAAGTTCTGTTTGCCGATGTTAACGACCACTTAGCCGAATACGCCACTCTCAAAGCGATGGGCTATCCTGATAAAAGTTTGCTGGTAGTAGTTTTTCAAGAAGCAATTATTTTGGCAGTATTGGGCTTTATTCCTGGCTTTGGCTTTTCTGTCGGGATGTATGGTTTACTCGAAGCATTAACCCAAATGCCTCTAGCGATGGCAACAGATGTTGCTTTAAGAGTATTTTTCCTAACTCTCGTAATGTGTTCCGCTTCAGGAGCGATCGCCATTCGCAAACTGCAATCTGCCGATCCTGCTGAAGTGTTTTAGCTCGGAGTTAGTAGTTTTTTGGCAATTCTGAAAACAGCTATTCCCATATTGATAAAAACAATGTTTTTAACTGTGCTGCCAATCGTCTGAAACAAATCTTTTGGCGATCTCCGAATAAGAAATCGTCTTCGGTCTAAGATCTGAACCCCGATTGAAATACAATTTTTTGGCTTTTTATCGATTATTTTGGCTAACTTACGCAAAATAGCTTGTCAGCCATATTATATAATTAATAATAAGCTCATTACTACGTCTCAGGGCTGAATCTAATACACAGCGCCTATAAAAATAGTTGGTGTCTAAGTCAATATAAATTAAGGATCGAGGACTGATGAAGCAATTATTTTCAAGTTTACAATCTTAACCCGATTAGAAAGGAGTTAGCTACAAAATGAAACCATTTATGTTCAACTTAACTGTTTTTATTAGCTTTACAGCTTCGCTGGTCTTAATCGGCAACATTAGTTACTCTGAAAACTTCAATCCTTTAGAAAATTCTGAGGTAGGAGATCGCTATCCTCAATCGAAGATTGATAACACCGCCCGAAACAATCGTACTGCTTTCAATACGAAATTATCTGATTCGATTCAATCCATACGTTATCAAGAAGTAGTAGCTGCGATTGACAATTTCTTAGCATTGCTCGATGATGACCAACGTGCTGCCCTAGTCATGCCCTTCGACCATCCTGATAGAACCAGAGATTTTTGCTATGTACTAGCAAGATGTACGGAAGACGAAGTTGGTCTGCGTATGTCACAGCTTGATGCCAAGCAGAAAATTGCTTTAAATAATGTGTTGATGAAAAGCTATAGCAGTGCTGGTTATTCTAGAGCTATTCAAACGATGAATCGGGAAGGAATACTTCAAGAAATGGAAGATGCTCATCGTGCAGAACCCGAAAAATATGGAGTTGTTGGTAGTCCTCTAGTTCCAGATTGGAGTCCACCAGCCGAACGGAGCAGTTCTAATTACTATATTGCTATTTTTGGCGAACCTGTCGTTGCCAACGATAATCGGTTGGCAAGTCCTTGGGGAATTCGCTTTGAAGGACATCATTTAAGCTTCAACCTTACATTTGATGGTCGAGGCATCAGACCGCAAATCAACGCCATGCCTATGTTTTTTGGTTCTAGTCCGACAATAGTTCCTCAAAGTCCATCACCAGAGGCGGGAGCATATCCTCAATGGCAGAATTTGGAGGGGCAACAATTGCTTCACCGCGAAGCTTGGCTTGCTCGTTCATTTTTGCAATCTTTAGATGACAGCGCGTTCACTCAGGGAGCCTGGTCGGTTCTACCCGATGTCGTTCTCATGGGTGGTACTGATGTTTCTTTGGATGCAGATAGCTACTTGGAAGGTGAAAAGCAGGGTATTCAAGTCAGTCAATTGACCCCGCTTCAGCAAAGTTTGCTGTGGGATTTTGCTCGTGAGTTCTGGCAACTGCAAGGCAATGCAGACAAAATTGATGAGTACGCCTTAAAGCAGTCTTTAGCCAAATCGCGCGTTTGGTGGCATGGCGATCGCGATAACGAGCATGGTGAACTATATTTCCGCGTGCAAAGCGATCGTTATTTAATCGAGCTGCTTCAGTCTAATACTTTCGGTGTTGTCAGCGATGACATAGAAGCAAACCACATTCATTCTTCCTTTCGAGATTTGAAAGATGATTGGGATCGCAACTCTCTGGGCTCTCACTGGCAAAATTTTCACGCTTATTAAAGTTTTGCTCTCTATATATTTTGAAACTGAGAAAGTATAAAGATAGTCGAACTCAATTGATTGTTTACCTTCGTGGAGCGTAAAGCCCTGTCTCTTTAGAGCAGGGATATAAGCGAGCAACAGGTTTACAATCTGTTGAGCCAAATTTATTTGGCAGTAGAATATTTTACCCGTGATGTGGGTCATTAATATAAGCTAACACCACTGAAGTACTAATTTTTCCTGTCGTATCAAACATATATGAGTTAGTCCAGAGACTTGGCAGCTTCATCAACACAGGAAACTCTTGCCTAAGATATCTAGATGACCTACCTTTAAATGCTTTAATGACTTGAGAAATTGAATGAAAAGGATCGTATTCAACTAGCAGATGGATGTGGTCTGGTGCAACTTCTAATGCTTTGATAATCCATTTTTTTTCACTGGCAACACTGTTAAATATATCAATACAACGAAGTTTCATGTTTTCGTTTTTGATAGTAAAAATGCGTTTCCTTCTGCATGGTATCCAGACTAAATGGACAGTAGCTAATCCTACTGCATGATTGTAATGTCTATAAGTTGTTTTCATATCCGCCTAATGTAGATAGTTGCTTTTTGTCTACAGTTTATACTACCATTTGGGGTATGAAAACTTATTCTTTTAAACTATATCAACACAAGCGTAACAAGCATTTGCACCGCACAATTAATGCAGCTAGTAGTATTTATAATCACTGCATCGCGATACACAAGTGCTACTATCGCTTGTTTGGAAAGTTTTTGAACAAAAATAGGTTGATGAAGCACATTGCTAAACTTAGAAATAAAAATAAGTACTGGCAGCTCGTAGGCTCTCAAGGCGTTCAAGACATAATTCAGCGCATAGATAGAGCTTATCAGTTATTTTTTAAACACCATAAAAAAGGAGTTAGACCACCTAATTTTAGAAAGAGAATTAAATATAAATCAATTACCCTCAAGCAAGCAGGGTACAAATTTTTAGATAGCAATCAGCTAAAAATAGGCAAACGAGTATTCAAGTTTTGGAAAAGCAGAGAAATTGAAGGCAAGATTAAAACTATCACTATCAAACGTAATCCTTTAGGAGAAATATTCATTTTTGTGGTGACAGATTTTAAGGATAGCAAAATCTCTATCATGACGGGTAATAGCGCAGGTTTTGATTTTGGTTGCAAGACGTTTTTAACTTGTTCGGAGGGATTTGAGATACATTCCCCTCTATTTCTAAAACAATCACTCAAGGAATTAAAACTAGCCAGTCGCAACCATTCCCGAAAAAAGAAGGGTTCAAACGGTAGAGAAAAAGCCAGAAAACATTTGGTTCGGGTTTATGAATCGATAACTAATCGTCGTCGTGACTGGTTTTGGAAAATTGCTCACGATCTAACAGATAAGTTTGATTATCTTTTTTTTGAGACACTTAATCTCAAAGGGATGAAACGTTTGTGGGGCAGAAAGATTAGCGACTTAGCCTTTGCTGAATTTCTCAAAATAATCGAATTCGTAGCAATCAAAAAAGGCAAGGTGGTCAGCTATATAGACCAGTGGTATCCAAGCTCTACCGAATGTAGCCAATGCCATCAAATTGTAAATGAACTACCGCTAAATGTTCGCTATTGGATCTGCCCGAATACCAGTTGTAATGCTCGTCATGGAAGGGATAGCAACGCAAGCAAAAACATAAAGAGGGCAGGATCTTTGTCCTTGGGGTTAGATAGTGTAAGACGATCTCAGGTCGCAACTGTTGTTTAACCCCCGAATCCCCCAGATTTTTAATCGGGGGAGTGGGTCAAAGAGTGAAGTTCGCCATTCGTAAGCTTCAGTCTAGTAATCCTGCGGAGATGTTTTAGTGTAGACTTCTGCAATTTATAAGTTTTTCTAATTATTTTAGTATGATATATAAGTTTCTTTTTAAGAAATAGAGAGTAGAAAACAGTAGATGCTGTGTTTAGTTTTTATCTGGAATGACCATAGATAATTTTCGCTCACAACTTTCTCAATTTGTCGAGCCATTATTAATGCTGTAGAGAGTTTGAAAGGATCGAGCGATGCAAAACCCATCGAACGTCAGAGACAAGATGCTGTATCCCATCGGCAATTACTACGGTGAGTTTAC
>JBCCDL010000021.1:0-19351 GCA_039030815.1 Cyanobacteria bacterium P01_A01_bin.83
ACAGCTAAATGTACTACTTTAACTGATAAGTTAATCGGCATTACTTCTTGTGGTGGTAGCAGTGGTAAAAACGTTTGGTTTGTTGCTCAAACTCCTTTTGTTGGTGCTAATGGTAGCGATACATCAGGCATCAGCCAATTAACTCCAATCGTATTAGTTAATAGCACTAACTTGTCAGTGGTTGATAGCTGGAAACGTGCATCATTATTTAAAAAGTTTGACACTGAAGAAATTGCAGAATTAGTTAATCAAAGTTCATGTAATCGAGCGGTTTATTTTGGAAAGAATGCTCAATGGTATTCCTTACCAAAACTTACCAATTATTCTGCTTTTGACAGAGATGCTGGCAAGATGATTGGTGATGTTAAAACCGCTGATTTTCGCAATCAAGATACTGTAATTCAATCACTAGAAGAACAATTCAAAACTCAAGTCAACGAAACATTAATGGACTGTATTTACTTTAAACTTTCAGAAGTTGAGGGATATTACAGTTTTGACGCTATCAGAAAATACGTTGCTAGAAATTTACCTGACTTAGGTAAAACTGCATTAATTGATGAGGCATTAACTGAATTAATTAAACAAGAGTTGATTGAAGGCGATCGCGACTCTGGATATCGTATTACCTAATATTTAATCTTGTCCTGTCCTTGTCCTAGAGGTCATAAAAATCGCTGTCCACCTTGTCCTACCGTCAGGACAGCTTGGACAGGACAAAGGACAGGACGCAGGACAATAAAATTTATGCATCTACAAAAAACACGCATTCTATTAAAAAATATCCAACTACCAGCAACAGCGAGATGCTTAGAATCAAATTCTTCTGGTAGTTATTGCGTAAATATTTTACGCATTGTAAATACAACAAGGATATTAAATTATGGACATTGAAGCTTCAGCTATTGAATATGCTGATAAATATTTATATGGTGATGTGAGAGAAAATACGCTAAAAATAATAAAAGACGCAGGGCATCCAAAGCGACAGGAAATTATGGATTATTTATTTTCTATCGCAATAACACAGCAAAAGATAATTGATTTAGTTGACGAAAATAAATAAACATTCAGAAATAATTGAGGTGTAATTATGTCTAAAGGTTTTGCAAAAGTTTTATCTGTTGAAAGTCGTCCGCTACCTCTTCCGTTTGGCGAAACTGTTGCTTATCGTCAAAATAATAAAGGCGAGATTTATGCTGATTTAGACCATTGTGTTGATTTACTTGGTATTGGTTTCTTACCCGAAGAAGCAGGAATGAAAATAACACTTGTTCGTCCCATTAATGGGAAATTTAAAGGGCAGACAAGACGCGCAATTGTTTGTAATGAAATAGATGAAATTGTTTCCCAAGCAGCCAAGGAAGGAGATAAAGTTGCAGATGAATTTCGGCAACAAATGGTTTTAGAAGGGATGAAAAAATTTAATATTGAAGGTGCAGTAATTGAAAATGGTTGTTTGATTCCTGTTACCAAAGATGGAACACTATTAGAACAATTTGCAATTCCTTTAGGTGATGATGATCTTCCACCGGAATTGCAAAAATTAATTGAATAAATTTAACGGCTTGAAATCGAACAAAATAAACACCCCATTGGCTTAAGTGCTGATGGGGTGTTTTTATTTGTTATAACTACCAACTCCGATAAGCTGCCAGGAAGCAGCACTGCGTCACTGAAAAGATACAATTTTATGAACGAAAGTCCCAATTCTTAATAATATTTTATTCCAAGTATTAATAAAAATACTTAAGTATATTTAGTTAAAATACTAAAAGCATTTACTAAGGAAAAAATGATAGTTTTTTGTTTTTAATTGTATTTATAACACTTCTTTTATTTGATATAAATGTGCAAAATTAATACTAAAGATATATGAGGTTCATTTAATACTTATGCCGAGAAAAGTATTAACAGAATCAGTCAAACGACTTTTAGTCGAATTACCTAGTAGTGAATATCAGATATTAGAAGAATATTGTCTTCAAACTCAAGAAACCAAAAGGCAAGTTATTCGTACCTTTATCCGAACTTTAAAAAGCAAATAATTCTAACTTGAATATTGTAAGAATACTTATGGACTACAATAACGATTATTTGTCTGCTACTGATGAGAACGAAATCAACAACTCTGGTAAAGGCAATATTTTTGACGAATCTTACTTAGTGCCTGCAAAAATTAAAGGGTGGAATTAGGGAGCTTTTTTAGGTTTATTGGCTCGGAGTATTGTCAATAGAGTTTGGATAGGTCTAGTAGTCTTTTTGATTGGATTGTTCATACCATTTATTGGTACATTTATATCCTTAATTTTTGCGATTTATTTGAAAATTAAGGGTAATGAATTGGCTTGGAGAAGTCGTGAATGGGACAGCATTCAATTATTCAAGAGAACTCAAAAAATCGTCACTATTATTAGCTTAGTACTTTGGGCATTATTGATTATTAGAACTTTCTTATTGTTCGCAATGATAGGTTCTATTTCTCAATATTAGTGACGTAAGTATTGGTTAGTCTTATTTCTTGAACATTTGTAAAAATTAATCAACTATTTGAGACAGTAACAATGACTGAAAATAACAAGCCTAAAAGAACATTTTGGGATTATTGGAACACGTCACACGTTGTTTTTGGTGCTTTAGCTACTCTTATAACAGCATTAACAGGATTAATAGCTACAGGAGTTATAAAAATCCCAACTGGTAATAATTCAAAAACATCGACACCAACAGTTACAGATACACCAACTCCAACTCCAACACCAACACCAACTCCAACTCCAACTCCAACTCCAACACCAACATCAAAAATTATTGAGACTGATCATTTTATCTTTAAATTACAGAACTGTCAAAGAACCAGAGCAAAAGTAGCTTGTTCTATGCTAATTACGAATATAACTGATAACAATAACTCCGTATACTTATATACTAACTCAGATGATAGAGCTACTGATTCATCGGGAAATATATACGATGTCACAAGTATTCAAATAGGTAATGAAACATTTACTGGTCGTTTAGGTACTACTATATCACCAGGAATTACTATTAAAGCAAACTTTTACTTTGATATACCGAAAGACGTAAAGAAACTAGCTGGCTTAGAGTTTTCCTATTCATTAGGAAATATTGTAAATCCACAATATAGACTAGCTCTGCGTGATATTCCTATTGTAGATAATTAACCTGTGGAGAAATATAGTAAATCTTAGAATAAATTGTTCACTATTAAGTCACTACTTCTATGCTTGAGAAGTAGTGCTTTTTATGTATTAATAAATAATTTAAAAGTTATATTTAAAACATAGATTAATGCACCAAATAGTTACAATTTAAATATGCATCACAGATTGATAATTAATGTTGCCAAGCTCTAATATTAGTTATTTCCTAAGTCCAATAAAAGACCATAGTTACTTTTGTGGAGAAAAATAGATAGTTAATAGTAAGACCAGGGGAAGTAACTTACAAGTATAAAGTAAGTGGTCGGACTATGAAATTAATTAGTATAGCTGTGTAAAGTCCCTACAAAGCAAGAATATTAATGACTTTAGGCTATGACTAACTAATATTTCAAAGACTAATAATTCTTGGTAAAGAGAGCAAATGTAAACCTAAGTAAACTTGGTATTCTCCGGATTTCAATTGGTAAAAGTCTGTAATTCCAACAGAAAATACATTACGGAGCAAAAATGAAAGTACTAAAATTCACGGCTGCAATATTAGTATTGGTAATCACTGCTTGCAGTTCCGAGACTGATAGATACTTGAATAGCGGTAAAAAGCATTTAGAACAAGGGAACTTGCAAAGAGCAGAAGTTGACTTCAATAAAGCCTTAACTCGCTTAAATGAAGCTATAAATAACAACCCCAACGATGCAAAAGCCTTTGAAAAACGTTGTGATATTCGTCTTCAGCAAAAAGAGTATGAATCAGCAATAGATGACTGTAGCAGAGCTATTGAACTCGATCCTGAATTGGTTGAAGCTTATAGTAACCGATGTCATGCTCATCTTGAGGATAGTTATTATCAAGAAGCGTTAGATGATTGTAACAAAGCTATTGAAATCAACCCTAGATTTGCTGATGCCTATAGTAATCGGGGTATAGTGCTTTTTAACATAGAAGATTCTCAAGCAGCAATGCCTGATTTAAATCAAGCAATCAAAATTAATCCAAAATCTACTTTAGCTTATTTACGTCGAGGTGTAATTCATTTCCAGTCTGAAGATTATCAAGCAGCAATAGCCGATTTTACTCAAGTTATAAATATTAACTCTGAAATTCCTGAAGCTTACCTTTTACGGGGTGTCTCTCATGCAAAGCTAGAAGATAATCTAACATCAACTAAGGCACTTTCTGACTATCGGAAATACGCTGAACTACTAAAGAAACAAGGTAGAGAAAAGGAAGTACAGGAATTTTTGAGCGGAATTGAGGAGCTTCAAAATAAATAAAATCCTAAGAGGATATTTAGAAAGTCAAAAAAACTTCAATGGGAGTACAGAACGGTGGACGCATTGGTTCCTGAAGCTACACAAGAGTAAGCATTCACCTGTTGAATAATGAAAGGAAGCTTATTTTGAGTTGGGGTCGTCTCCCAATTCGGATAAAAATTGCTCAAGCAAATTTTTACACAATCCACTTATTCTTCCCAGAACCTTACCTTTCCGCCACTTCCCTGCATCCTGAATTTGAGTCAAGCGCGATCGCACTTCCTCTACTGGAATAGTGTTAGGGTCGGCTTGGGCTTGGGGCTGTTGCTGCTTCAACTGCTCGTTTTCGCGAACAAGTGTATGTACAGCTTCTTTACAGGATTGAAGTTGAGCGTTTAATTCATCATTTTCACGCTTTAAAACTTTTATTTCCATTTCTGCCAAGCCCGCACGGTTAGCAAGCTCTAGCCTTTCCGCGTTGCATAATTCAAAAACTTTCTTCTCATCCTCAAGTTTGACTTTTAGTTGGGTAGTTTCAGCTTTTAATTGAGCAATTTCACGGCGGTAAGCTTGCAGCGCGGCGCGTTCCTCTCCTGATATCTGGACATTGGGAATTGGGGATGGGGAGATGAGCTTTACTTCCTCAATTCCTTCTACTTTCCCAAGCGCGATTCCAGCAGCTCTATTTTTTTGAAAATTGGCGCTGATAATTTCTCAAAAGCGTCTCTTATCTCCTCTTCCGTTAGTGCCGTTTTACGCTGCACTACAGTGTCACCTGCAATGGTTCGGTTTATTCCTTCTGATAAAAATTGTATTGCTACTTCCGTTCGTGTTGCCCCAGAATCATCAGCGATTCTATCTAAATTCTCTATCAGTTCTTCTGGCAACCTAAAAGCAGTATTTTTATTAGCCATTATTTTATTGATACTATTCTTGCATTGTTTTACGGCGTAACACACAGCATTAGCCCCTGTCAAGAACTTTAAGTGTTTTACGCTGTAGTGCAATGCAAGAATAATTTTTTATCCGGAATTGCTAAAAAATCTATAGTATTTTATAGTATTCCAACGGGCGTTAGAATACTATGTATTTAGAAATCAACAAAATTAGTAACACTAAATTACGTAAGCTTGTAAATTCTCAACCAAGTAAAGTTGTTGTTTATCTCAGAGTCAGTACGGATAAGCAAGAAAAGTCCGGCTTGGGTCTGGAAGGTCAAAAAACTTTATGTAAGGACGTTGCTAACCGATTAGGTTTGGAAGTTGTTGAAATATTTCAGGAATCCATTAGCGGTAAAACTCACCCAGAAAAACGCCCCGTATTTATGAAAGCGCTTGAAACTGCACAGCGGAGCGGTGGTAGGTTGATGGTTGCCAAGTTAGATAGGTTAAGTCGGGAGGTTTATCACGTTTCTGGTTACACCCAAAAACATTTATTTGGGGACTTGACACCTGACCTACTCATTGCCGAATCTCCTAATATGTCCCAGATGGAGATTTATTTAAAAGCAATGATTTCTGAGGAAGAAAGAAGAATGATAGGAGAGCGTACCCGTGCTGCATTAGCAGAACGTAAAAAGCAAGGTGTAAATCTTGGGGAGACTGGTAGAAAAGTAGCCTGTAATAATGCCAGAGCTAAAACAACTGATGCTATCGCCTATGCTCAAGAACTACGAGCGCAAGGTTATAGTTATCAACGTATTGCCGATGCTTTAAATGAAATTGGTTACAAAACTTCTCGTGGTGGACAATGGTACGCTGCAAATGTTCGGCTAAGGCTGAAAAATAATTGATTGCTGACTTTTAGTACTAATAAACTATTTTAATGATTGAAGCTACAAAATATAAAGCTCAACACATTTTTATCAAGCATAAAAGCAGATGTTCTGATATGATCGAATCTGTCCGTGTTTAGACGGATACAAATAAATTAACCCCCGGTGTTCAAGCACCAAAGGGTTGGTTGATTTATTAGCTGGAGCTTCCACCTTCCAGCAAATTGCAAAAGTTAAACAAAATTAATTGCTGTTTCTTAAGAATTTATGTTATCTCAATACTTAGCACAGTATATCAAAAAAATAACAAGTTTTTTAGAAACAACGCACGCCGCTTGTTGCATAAGCACAATCAGCGTATACGTCACAATTATAGCAATATCCCCTGCGATATTGCAAGTGATATTATGACACCAACTGTGACACTTGGCGCAAACGAATTAATTTTAATGACGAATTAATTTTAATGACAAATTAATTTTAGTGATTTAGAGAACTTTTTGCAAGCAGGTTGGGAAGCTCCAGAACGAAAACTAAGTTTTGGAGTAAAAAATGAAAGTACCAACAAAAGAAAGATTATTCCCTCACCACATTAGCCAGCATTGTAAAGATAGAGGTCTTCAGCAAACATGGGTTGAAGCCAACGGGAGAACTGTAAACAAGCATGAAGCCGCTAGATTACTGGGATATACATCTTTAGATTCTGCGGGCATCTTGCTGAAGGGCTGCAATGAAATGATGCAGCTACGACCGGATAAGCCAGCCTGGGATGGAGCGCCAAAATATATCAGCGCAAAAAAAGAGGTGATGACTTATGATGCAATGTTATTCAATCATCCCACAATAGATAATTATTGGACGAAAGAGAACTTACTCAAGCATTGCGTTTTTGTGAAAGGGCATCCTTATATACTGCTGACAGAAGGACTTTTTAAAGCAATATGCTGTGGTCAGAATGGGGTTGCGTGTGTTGCACTGGCTGGCGTGACTATGGGGCAAGTGGGAAAAGGAGACGACCCAAATAAACCATTAGTCCCATCATTAATAAAAATTGTTGCTATGGGAATAGGATTCATCATTGCATTTGATGCCGATTCCGCAACAAATATAAATGTTAGGAGAGCGCATGGTGAATTGGCTGCAAAGCTTAAAGAGTCAAGAGCAAAAGTCTTAACCGTTACAGGACTGTGGAATCAGGAGACAGGAAAAGGGCTTGATGATTTTGTTCAAAACAGTGGATGGGAGATATTTCGAGGAATACTAGAAAAAGCCATTTCAATTGAAAAATGGAATGAAAAATTCAATATCAAAGCCAAAGTAAAACCAAAAAAACTTAATGGCTACGAACTTAATCGAACCATTGAGCTAACAGTTGCTGAAAACTTATTTGATAAAGATTGGGCAGTAATTAATGAAGCTTTTTATCAATATCAAGCAGGAGTAGGCGGAGAGCTTGGTTATTATCTAAAAATTACCAATTCTCAGGTTAAAAAGCTGATTGGAGACTTTTTAAAGGATATCTATAAAGCTAAAACGGTCAAAGCGGCAAATGGAACTGAGAAAGTTATTGCAACTTATGACTTTGCGACACAAAGTCATAAACAAGCTTGTTTTCAATTCTGTCAAACCGATTTATTTAGAAAACCCCCAGCAAACGAGCATTTAATTCCATTTCTTAACGGAACTCTGGATACGAGAACTGGGGAACTACAACCCCACAGCCGTGAAAATTACTTAACGTGGAACATTCCCCACGATTACAAAGCAACACCTGAATGCCCCAAAGCTTTTCATGATTTCATCCTGAGAGCTTTTGGTGCTGAATATCTTGAGTTGATTCAAGCTATTTTCTCAATGTACCTGGATTCAACTGCACCATATGGCTACTTTGTTCATGTGATAGGTAAGTCTGGGAGCGGAAAAGGTACATTCTTAAGGCTTTTGGCAGGTTTGTTCAACGTTGAAAATGTTATGGCTACTGGAAGTTTTGATGAATTATCGCAGACGGATAAGCGTCACCAACTCCTTACGGGGAAGCGCTTATGTTATTTTCCTGATGTTCAAGGGTTCCAAGGCGGACTAACAGCTTTTTATGAACTAGTTGATAACGGAATGCTTAGTGGTAGAGCTTTACACAGTTCTGATGGATATACTAAGCGCTGGAATGTTCGTTTTGCATTGGCATCTGTAAGTCATTTGGGGATTGAGAATGCCGGAACTGGATGGGACAGAAGATGCATTCCGCTCCCTACCAAACCCAGAACTGGAGCCGTTGACACAAAACTTTTTGAAAAACTTTCGGATGAAAAAGCTCAAATTATCGCATGGGCTTTAAGCATGAATCGCGATAAACGAGATTATTTAATTCAAAATTCCAGCAACGAGTTTTCAGGCATCCGCGCATTAAAATTACAAGCAGCAATTTACAGCGACTCAATGAAAGGCTTTGTAGACCAATGCCTTGAGCCAGCAGCAGAAGGTTACACCATTTCCACTGACTTTATTTACAGTGCGTACAAGACCTACTGTCAAGCAACAGGACTAAAGCCAACAGCCCAAAATAAGCTCATCTCTCGGCTGGCTGAAGAACTGCCCCAACACCACAAAGCACGAACCACCAAACGAGTAAAGGGCAGCCGAGCCGTAAATATTCCCCGACATTTCCACAGCATTAAATTTACCGAAAATATCTTTCATCACATAGATGGGCAATGGAATTGCGATCGCGCTTTCCTTGCTGAAGGTAATCTGCAACTTTTTGAGCAACCGATTCAGGCAGATTCAAGTGATTCAGGCATGATTCAAGCAAACCCCCCTTACCCTGAATCGGCTGCAACCACCACCAGCAAAGAAATTCAGCTTTCCGATTCAGGCGATTCAACCGATTCAGGGTCAAAAAGTTTTTTACACGCGGAAAAACCAGAAATTTTTAATTCTCCTAGCGGTGATAGTGGCATTAATAAAAATATAAAAAGTTCTGAGTGCCTGAATCGGGTGAATCGGGTGAATCGGAAAGCTGAAACAACTATACAGCAAGCATCACAGCCGATTCAGGCAACTGATTCATACCCTGAATCACCCCTGAATCACTCGATTTACCCTGAATCGGTTAGCCAAAATTCAGTAGAAAATAATCCGATTCATGTTTCTGAAGAGACATCATACGCAGATTACAGCCAAAATGTTGGGGTGAATCACCCTGAATCGGTTAGCCAAAATCTAGTAGAAAATAACCCGATTCATGTTTCTGAAGAGATACCGCATTTAGTAGGCATTGGTGATGTGGTGATGTCAACCAAAGAAGGTAGTAAAGCATTTGACGAAAAATGGCGAGGCATTGTAACGAAAATTGGAGAAACTAACAACGACGTTGTTTATGTTGATTTCCCTGACCGAGCCAAACTTTATAGACAGAACGGGGGCAGCTACTCAGGTAAGCCGCAAACTGAAATTTCAATGAAGCGCAGCGAGTTAAAGAAAGTTGATTAATTGTGGAGGTTTAAATCATGGGCGAAGCCAAACGACGACTAAAATTGCTAGGAAAGAATGAATATTTTAAGCCCAAACCTGGGCGTGTATATCACAACGGTCAGGATGTTTTTATCACTTATCTACAATCTGGGGAACTAGATTGGAATCTAACAGAAGAATTGCGAGAAAGTAATTCAAGCTATTTTGAAGATGCAATATTTACCAGAAATATAAAACTTGATTTTGCAGCAGATAAAAGCAGCAAGATTGGGCTTGTAAAATTTACAGCAGCTTACAGCGGTGATGGTTTTAGTATTTATGCAGATTTTTTGACAGATGAGGGGGAATGTAAGCTACCTAAACCAATTGGTCGGCGACTGGTAGATGACAATTTTGAGCGGATTAAGCTTGAGGTAAAGCGTGAGGTAGCTTTAAACATTATTAGGTACAGAGAAGCTCATGATCCGACCTTTGGCATATTAAGTGAGGGGGAGGACTATTAATCCGTCTCCTGATGTTGCAGGAAACCTTTTTACATAAGCATTTCAAGGGTACGATAATTACTCGCACCCTTTTTAAAACAACACAGCAATAATCAACAAACACCGATGCCCAAAAAGACTACTGACAAATATGGATTAACAGAAAAAGAACTTAGGTTCTGTCAGGAATATTTGATTGATTTTAATGCTACTGCCGCAGCCAAACGGGCAGGATTCCAATCTAAAACCTATGAAAATTTAAGAATTATAGGCTCAAGGCTTGTCACAAAAGCTAACATTGCAAACGCTTTGAGCCATTTCAAAGCTATTCGTTCGCGTCGTACTGGTGTTACTCAAGATAGAGTTTTGCAGGAATTAGCCCGAATTGCGTTTGCTTGTATCACAGATGTAACTCAAATAAAACATGGGGAAATGGTGCTAAATATGGATGAGCCAAGTAAAGATGATTTTTTGGCTCATTTAGATTGGCAGGATAGGTTAGCAGCGGTCGCAGAAATTGACGAGCGGATAATTACTGACAGTGAAGGAAATCAAAAATCAACTTACAAAATAAAACTGCACGATAAATTAAAAGCGCTTGGACTACTAATGAGACATCTGGGAATGTTGAATGATTTTGATATGTCTATTGCTTGCTTGCGTGAAAAATATGGTCTGTCATTAACACGAGATGATAACGGTACTTGGGAAGTAATAGACTTGTCAAAAGTTGCAGCGGAATAATTACAACAGTGTTTTATTTTAAGTTGCAGCTCGTAATATTTTAAATTAACCCGCAGTGTAGCGGATTTATATCTCATTTATCATTTCTGATAAGTGAGTAATAATTTATTTAGTACAGTAATTTTGTACTGGTACAACTTCGGTTTAAAACGGAAGCTGTAAATTTGGTTTGCAACAACGGGCATCCCTTATCAACAAAGCCAAAAAGCCCAATGCTTGGGCATTGGGAGAGGGAAATGTTTGCATTAGGATTATATTACAACAATTATTACCAAACAATTTTGACACTTAAAAAAAGACACAAAGCCTTTAATATGTACCCCTACACAGCTTTGTGAGATTAAATTATGATTTTTAGATATTACATTTCGACGAATAAATAATACATCAAAACTGGCTGTAATTACGATGTTACAAAAGTAAGGTAAAAAAGTAAGCTAAATTGTATTATCAGAAAATACAAGAAAATTGAAGCGTATAGGAGAATTCAGAAGAATTCCGAAGAATTGCTTAAATAGAATCAATCAAATTATAGCCCCGTTGTTGAAATAAAACAACGGGGTGTGTCAAATAAATGTAACACATCCTCTGGGTGATGCTGTTTAATCCAGAGTGCGAAGCATCGGTTATAACAGTGGGGATGATAAATCCAATTTGCTAGTACACCACGGCATAAATAAAGCACCTGTTTTGGCAACGCCCCTCCGGGGCGTTGCTCCCTCTCAGAAAGACTTTCGGTTGATACGATAACTAAAAAAACAGGTGCTTTATTTCCGCCAACCTCTACTAGTGTGCGCTATCAAGAGATAGCTTTTTAAAACCAACTTCTTTTAATCTTTGGTCAGTGTACCCGGAAATATCCCAAAAGTTTCTAATTCTTGCATATAGTTCTATATGTTCCCAATAATTTAGTCAATTAAGTTTGTCAAGTAAAGTTTGCGGGATAGGTTCAAAATCTGCACCAGGCAATATATGAAGCGTTGGTAATAAGTTCAACAAAAATTATATATAATCTATGAGAAAATACGTAAATAGATAACACACTTTGTATATCATGAATTTTCCTGATTGGACAGGTTTTAAAGGGAGAAAATTTTGGGACTGGTTAGAGTTACTACTTGTTCCTTCTATGCTAGGTATTGGTATCTCTTTCATAGAAATAAATGAACACAAAGCACAAAGATATAATTTAAAAGAACAGTATAAACAACAAATATTAAGAGACTACTTAAAGGAAATGACTAGTATCGCCTTCGATAAAGAAAAAATGAATATATTAAGAAATGCAAAAAAGTATAGTCCAGAAAGAGAAGTATTAGCTTCTAGAACATCCGCAACACTAGAAATACTTGCAGAAGATAAAAAAAGAAAAAATCAAATAATTAGATTTATTGGTAATTCTTCACTTTCTAGAATAATCGCTATAAGAAGAAGTAAATTAAATAATTTAGACTTATCTTACCTAGATTTGACTGGCGCTGACCTAAGAAAAACCAACCTATCTAATACTAACTTAAAAGAAGCAAACCTAAAAGAAGCAAATCTTTGCGGAACCAAATTCGATAACACTAACTTAGAAAGCACTAACTTTACTAATGCAAAATACAGTGAAAAAACTAAATTTCCTAACTCAATATCTAAATTGCAAATCCAGTCGATGAAGAAACATGATTCTAAATCTTGCGATGAATAATCCTATTGTGTCACTCTAGATAAATAAAAATAAAAGCCGAATTTTCAACTGTGGATAGATTAGATATCAATACTGCTTGATTAAGGAAAATAGGAAGTAATAGTTTTATTTTTAGAAACCGCAACATCAATCATCGATTGTATCAAAATCAACGATTAATTTCATAATAAACCTCAGTATCTAGATTGCAGTAAATAAAACAGTAAATATAATTTAACCTTGATTGAAAGGTAGAATGCCTGACCGCGTTGACTTTTACTTATAAATAAAATGTCCTCATCGCGCTTTTATTGCGCGATAGGAACAAAAATTAATTGGGCATTGTATCCCCACGATTCGGATTTTCTAAGTATTCCAAAATACGGTTTATATTTTGCTGCATTTGGCGAATATCCCGCGTGTGATTGGCGCTCACAACTGCTAAGTTAGCGGTCGCTCGTTCTAATCTTGCAGCAGTAGTTGAATTAGTCCTACTTGCTCAGAAGTGGTTCATCCAACTACTTCGCTTTCAACAACTCCACCCCCACACCATTGAATTAGTAGCCAGCGGTCGGAGTCTTTATCTAATGCTGGTTTAATCCGAAAGTTAAATTCGTATTCCCATGCATCAACACCATGTTGAGCAACAAAGTTTTTTTCTAATTGCTTAAACTCTTCCCAATCGCGATTACCAATTGCTACGAAAAAAGGTGCAATTGCTTTTATTGGTTTTGCTTCTGTACTAAGCATCTGGGTCATCCTCAAAAATACAAATAATTGGCAAGTCTTTGGATTCGTCTCTAATAATCTCTACTAACTTCTTACCTTTCGCTTTCGCTAGTTTCTCGCAGCCTTCCTCGGTAGATGCGGCTGACCAGTCCCTTGGGTCGGTTGCTGGGTCAAACTTCTTTTTAGGATTGTCGGTCATCTTCCTCCTTTACTTTCCTTGGTGGCACCCATTCCAAGATTTCGCCGGGTTGGATTTCGTAATGTTCCCAGATTTTGCTCCCGCATCGGTTAAATCCGCTTTCGCAATTCTTCTGCCAGTCGTTCGGTGTCGTCTTTCCCTACCACAACATAAGGTTTTTGTCTAACAATTGACAGGTAATGTTGAAAAGCTTCCTCGTCTTGGGGATGTCTTTTAACGTATTCCCGTAAGTCCGCTTCGTTAAGTTCTTTATAGTTTGGTTCGCTCATCTTGTAATCGTTTTAACGAAGTTTCGGTAATTGATATCATAGTTGATATCAGTCAAATCCCCTTCTCAAACTGTTCCCACGCATCCACTTGGTCACGAATAGTAATACATTCGGCTAAAAATTCAATATTTAGTTCTGGTACAAGCACAGATGATTCAATTTCTTCATAACCAAAGTTAGGAGCGAATTGTTGTAAATCACGCAGATAATAAAGACTAAATTTATTTTTCTTCCAGAACCAAACTTCTTTTACTCCCAACCTACTATAAATTTCTAATTTTTTGATGCTGCCGCTGGTAATAGTTACTTCTATCGCTAAATCCGGGATGTCTTTTTCATCATCATCAAAAGAGTAGCATTCGTCCGGTTCCGCTCCAGCTTCTTTTAAGCGGTTTCTGACGGTAGTACTGCCCATTGAAAAATGATTGATTCTTTTTTTTACAAAATAGAATTCTACCAGGAACCCAATTCGAGATTTAACGTTTTCATGTTTTTTGGAAGGTGACACTATTTCTAATGTTTCATCTAAATAACTAACGCGGTAATGGGAGTTGTCTTCCAACTTGGCAAGTATTAGCTCGTAGCTGTCCCAAGTTACATCACTGATGGTCAAACGTCTTTCTGAGTCATCCGTTCTAGTTTCTGGAATCAATTCTATAAAGCTAACCACTGTTCCTCCTTACTTTAGCCGCTTTGGCGGTTGTGCGGGTTTGTAGTATTTTTCTTTGGTCAGTAGTTCTATGAGCGCCATATTTATCAAAGCACTCATACTTTTTAAGTTTTTATCCTCCACATAAACTTCACAAGCTTCTTTTAACTCCTCGCTTTCAAATTGAATAGAAATTCTTGGTCTGTTAGTTGGCATTTTTAATAAAAATATTTCAAATACACTCTAACGCAGGTACACCAAAAGGTACAACACTTTTTACCCAATATTCTCTGAGCAAGATTTTTAAAAGCACCAAAAAGTGTGGACAAAAGTGGTTCACTATTGCTATATTATTTTTGTGAGCGGGAGATGTGCAACACCTAAGCAACACAAGAGCGCTATACGCAGATGAAAACTGCAAGACTAAACAAAGTCTTTTGTAAGCATACAGCAAGCACATCATTAGCCCATAACAGAAATAAGAATTAAGTTACATCAAGGCTTCTACTAGTTATTCTGCACATTGAACGCAGTGCAGTTGACCATATGTGCAATACAGAAATAAGTGAAAAATTAGCGGTTAAACCGATGTTATGTAGAGATAAATATAGTGCGGTTTTTATACCAGATTTAGACCCATATACGGAAAAGACTAAGCTAGCCGAGATTATGGGAATCCACCGAAACACAATTGGTAAGTGGCATAAGTGGGCGAAAATATTTGTTTTGGATTACCGAACTGAATGTAATAAAACTCCGTTGATGAGTCGTTACCAATGTTGGGTAATTGGGGAGATTTACAGATTATCTCTGTTATTGAAGCGTAAACAAATGATTTGTTCGCATCTGAAAGACAACCGAGATAATTACAGTTTGTTGAAATTTCAGCAGGTTTACAGAAATTACTCAATTTAATTAATTTTTGAAAATTCAAATTGACCTAATCCCTTAAGCGGTGAAATGAAGCGGTAATTACCTTGCGGCAAGGCATCCAGCCCCAAAGCAGGAACTTAGGAGGAAGCAGTTATTTGATAAATATTAACCAAACCTAAATGGTTAGCATCTGGCTTTTATCGCCAGTTACTAGCTAATTTATTTGGAGCAAAATTATGTTTATTTCTGACGCTGTAAAATCTTTAAACTTATCCGAAGATGACGTAAGAATGACTCTTGTAGGCGTTCGTGATGACTGGGATAGTTGCCAAGAGATTAGTGATTCAGAGTATCAATTAATCAGTCAAAGTGTTGGTGCAACTGCTTTACCTCCATCGGATGAAAGCACTGATAGCACAGAGATACAGCCTGTTGCTGATATGCCAATTGAGAAACAACAAACCTTGTTAGACAATGCTTCCCAAATCTTGGGGCATCAAATGGTTTTATCCGTCCAGCGTCGCATTGAGATGGTTGATGCCATTGACAAGCTGACGAACCAAGTTATCCTCAATAACCGCGAAACCAACCAACAGCAACTTGCAGCACAAATTGCTCAACAAGATGAACAAACCAAAGCACAGTTAATGCAAGCTCTCAATACCTTGCAAGATTTGGTTAATACTCCAGTAGAAGCACCAAAAGCCGTTGACGATAGCGATTTTCACAGCGCGATCGCGTTAGTCCAAAAAAAGATGCAACGGTAGGGGGAATTACACCAAAAAAGTTAGGTAGGGGGCTGATAAAGGCTCTCTGTCTGCCTTTTACTGCTCCTGCCGATATATTGCAAGCACTTACAGATTTAGCTTACCAACGAGACGAAGAATGAAAATTATTAACACACTTATTGCACCGTTTGATTTGTTGAATTCTGGTTTGGAACGCGCTGCCAGATTAGTTTACAGTTTACCGTTTTGAGGGAAATATCAATGATTGATTGCTTAGTAAAGTATAGATTGCAAGGTGCGTATAGAAGAAATATTAGATTAATTCTTCCGTGTTTACCACCTATCGGTTCTACCGTAATATTTGAAACTCATGAAGATGACGAGACTTATTACGGAGAGGTAGAAAGAATAATATTTGATTCTGCAATATCAATCAAAGAAATTAATGGTCTTGCTGTAACCATAATTTTGACAAACGTTAAAAATTCTCAAGCATTGAAATATGAGGAGTGGACTAACAATGGACTTACTTACCCAACTTCGCACGATCGCAAAAACCTTTGAATGCTTGAGCTACCAAGAAGATTTTAAGCAGCTATCTAAAGATAGCCAAGTGCTAGCCGATGTTTCGCTAACCGATTCATGGCAAGGAATTGAGTCGGCTATCCAAATTTTGGAAAGCAACCGCAAATAAAATAACAAACGCTCTCCAGACTGCCATCTGAAAAGCGTTAGGGATGCATCTAATACCGCGAATAGTACAAATACAACACAAGGATTATAACAATGGGCAAACCACTTGGATACTTTAGCTTAAGCCACGAGAACGAATTAGTTAGAGACATTGCTGAGACTTGGGGTGATGGATTGGAAGGATTGACCGAAGCCGACACATTATGGTTAATCGCTCGAATTGCTCATGAAGCATGGCAGCAAGAGCCAACCAACTCAGCACCAACTGAGGAAGCAGAGGAAGTTGTCAACCGATTACCTGAGTTGAGTTATCACGAAAAACAGTGGTTGTTACAAGCCTTAGCACAGTAAGTAAATAATGCATCTCAAATACCCAGTGGCATTTGAGATGCATCTAAAAAAAAAGGAGTAATTAAAGTGAAACATTATTATCAACAATTCCGCGAATATTCTATTAACGAATTAGGAATAAAACCACAGGTAATTTTATGGGCTGGCGCTATCGGGCTAGGAGTTTTAATGTCATTGCCAAGGTTAAATCAGTGGAATGATTCTAGACAAGAACGGACAGAAAACATCAAAGAAATTAAAGCTAAAAAAGATGCATTAGAGCAAGAATTAGCACTAGAACAACACCAAGAATTAATTGCTAGTAAAAGATATAAATCCTGTATTCCTGTAGTTGGTGAAGTTTTCAGAAATGGTACTCACTACTTCACAGGAATCAATGAAACAACTATTGCTAGAGACAGAATTACAGGTAAAGCTTTACCTCCTAACACTATTATCTGTGACGCTAACGGTATGACAGCAAGGGTAGGTGATAACGGTAGACCTACTGCATTCGCTTTTACTGGGGAAAGGGATGTAATCCAATCTAGACTGAAACGCTTCAGAGGTTCGCAATATTCAAATCCAGTTTTATCTGATTAATAAGGAGCAATAAATTCAAATGGCACTAAACGATTCAGCCAAAAAAAGTAATAGTAAAAAACAACAAACAGAAACAGTGAATACATCATCGTCATCATCAAAAAGCAGCAGTAAACCACCATTACCATTACGTCTTGCAGCTTGGTTTATAACTGGGATAATTATTTCAATCGTATTGATAAATATCAAACCTTATGAAATATTAGCTGGTAGATTATTCCAGGGCATCGAGTACCAAGCACTATCAAATATATTGGTTAATATTCCCTTTGTTGGTGGATTATTTGGGATGTTCTTCGGACTAATTAATCTAACCGCTGGGACTATGTTCTGGGTCGTAGTCCAAGCATTAGAATTGATTCCTACATCATTAATGGGTAATCAAGTTTTTCTAGATAAAAACATTCAACGCGCTGATAGGAATCAATATAGAAAAGATTCTAACGATAGTTGGGAGGTAAAGATTGCTAAAACAATGAGGAATTCAATCTCTACTGAAACACTAAGGTTTTTAATTATCGTTGGTTGCTGTACTTACATTTTTGACTTCTTCGCTTGCTTAATGATATTCCCTCCTGTAGTCGGTGGTGGTGATATGTGGAAGTTATTTGACATCCTTTCTACAGAGCAATTTGAACTAATCGACTGGGGGAATATTTTAAAAGCAGTTAGCACGGTTGGTGCGGTTCAGTTCTTAGTCGGTTTACGTAAGCACATCATCAAAGTTATCCACGATTTGAAAGATTAGTAACTAAGTTAAAGGCTTATTGAGGGGTTCAATTCCCCTCGTTACTCTGTCACTTTATTATTTAAAATTATGACCAACTTTAACCCAGACGGGAATCAATATCCTATAGAACAATGGGAAGATTTAGCAGAAAATAAAGCAGCAAACAACGGTGTCGTTAAAAAAGTAATCGGAGGTGTAATTGCTGGGGGACTAGGTATAACTCTCGGTGTTGAAATATTAGGTGGGTTGGCAGCAGCATGGTGTTTGAAGTCTGCTTTTGATTCTGGGAAAAACATCGGTAAAAGATTAAGACTTGTTCGCGATTGTGGCTGTAATGCGTTTGTTTTAAACGAAGATGAATTCAGGATTTATGTTAAACAGTTTGGTGATAAACAAGTAATTGAAGAGCTAGAGTATGTTAAAGAAGCAGGGATGGAGTTATCACCATTCGCTGAAAGTTGGTTGAGAACTTGCACCAAGCAATTACCAGCACAACAAGAACAGATGGCGTTAACCCAGTCCGTTGCTCAGTCGGTACAACAACCTGTAACGGTTCCTGGTTCATCCCCAACAATTACCCAAGTTGACGTTTGGAACCCTAACGCTGATAGCGAAGTTGATATCATTCGGGAAATGACTGACCGTATCAGCAATTACTTTGTTGTTGGTATTGGTGGAAGTGGTAAAGGAATGTTACTCGCTAATGCTTTGAGGGAAGTAAAACGAAAGCATCCAGGTAAGAAGATATTTTTAGTTAACGGTAAAGTTGACTCCAAAGAAGCAGGCTATTTTGATGGAATAGTTGATGTAGAAAAGCCTTTACATTGCGAATCAGCCAAACCTCAAACAGTTGCAGCATGGTTTGAGGCAGCAATGGAAGATTATGATAAGTTCGCTCAAGAAAACAACGGAGCATTATTAGTAATTGACGAAGGAACCATTATCGGAGCGAGATTAAAAACAGCTAAA
>JBCCDL010000022.1:0-18907 GCA_039030815.1 Cyanobacteria bacterium P01_A01_bin.83
CCTGATAAAGACGAAATAAGATCAATCAATTAATTCCTAATCCTACCACGCTAAAATATCTCAAAATAGCCCTGCCAGTAGGGATTGTCAAACACCTCAGCATCTCGAACTAACTTTTTCACCTCGTCTGAAGTCAAGAATCGCCCCATGTTATTGATTAAAGTTGCCTGATCAAGACCAAAACCGAACCAGCTTGAAGATTCCCAAATCGTCTGACAGACTTTTGTTACCACCCACCCTCGAAAAGCAGATAAAGTATGCTCCCAATATTTTGGCAAAAATACTGATAAAAAATAAGAAGTAATATTGGGTACCTCTTCCCCTATTTCCCGTTCTATCAACCCTGAACAACCTCAGACAGCAGCCCAGAAAATTTTGCCTCATCTGCAACAAGAATTATATCCCCCTATGCAACACAATCTTCAACAGTGGAGTGATAGTGCCGTAGCTTATGCCGATGAGATTGAAAAGTTGGGTAAGTGAACTACCAGACACCAAATCAAAGTTAATCTGATAATTATCATTAAACCTCGTCTACATAGAAAACCGTAGTTTTTAAATTGGCAACGAAGCAAGTTAAATGGCAAGACATACTCGCTACTTACGAGCAGTTAACTTTAAAACTCCTGGTTTCAAATTAGATGCGGTTTACAATCTATTCAATTAGATAGATACGAAATATTAATAAAATCTGTTATCAAATTAATTAAGCAATATTTTTGGTCTATTAATATTTTAATTAAAGCTGAGTAATACACCATTAATAGCTATGGAAGATTATAATCAGTCCTCAAAATACCTGTCTTTTTGCCTCATTTTGCTGACAATAGATGGCTATATTGATATGCTGCTCAATCTAAAATTTTAGTTTTTACAGTTTTAATTAGTAATGAAAATTGCAGTTTTAGGGCATCGTCGTTTTCCTATCAAAGAACCATTTGCAGGGGGAATTGAGCGTTTTACCCATGGCATTATTAAAGGATTAGAACAAAAAGGTTGCCAGGTTACTTTATTTGCTCATCCCCAAAGCGATCGCAGATTGAACTTGTCCTTAGAACCAATTTTGGATACTTCTTTTTGTCAGACACCAGAAGAAGAATCTCATGAGGCTTATCTTAATATCATGGATTATCTAAGTACGGCAGACTTTGATTTGGTACATGATAATTCTTTAAACTACTTTCCCATTATCTTGGAAGATCGTTTGACAGTTCCTTTAGTAACTACCCTTCATACTCCACCTTTTCCCACCTTTAATAGTGCAGTCAGATATCGCGAAAGAAAGCAGAGGGGTCACTATATTTCTATTTCTAACTTTAATACTAAATTGTGGAATTTAGATCATGAGCGTATAGAAACTATACATAACGGTGTCGATACTCAAGCATTTGGTTATGCTCCTTTTTATCACCGTAACTGTGCCGTCTGGTCAGGTAGAATTATTCCCGATAAAGGGACTCATTTAGCAATCGAAGCAGCCCGAAAAGCGAAGATTAAGCTAGTGATCGCGGGTAAAATAGGCGATCGCGAGTATTTTTCGACACAGATTGAGCCGCATCTCGGTCGGGGAGTTGAGTACGTCGGACACTTGAAACAGCAGGAGTTGGCAGAACTATTACAATCAGCGGCGATGACTCTTTGTACTCCAGTGTGGAACGAGCCTTTTGGTCTGGTGGTAATTGAAAGTTTAGCTTGCGGGACACCAGTAGTAGCATTTAATCGTGGTGCCATGTCGGAGATTTTAGATTCTCAAACAGGAATAATTGTAACTCCTGGTGATACTGATGCTATGGCAGCAGCGATGAAGCGGGTAAAGCGTCTGTCTCGCTATGCTTGTCGCAAATTAGTTTTAGAAAAATTTAGCCTGGAAACCATGATTGATAATTATCTTCAGGCTTTTAATCGCATCATTGATCAGCATCAGAGTAAAAAAATATGCACCTTGGCTACTACATTCACCTCCACGGTAAAGGACATACCCACAGAGCAAAAGCGATCGCTCAACACCTCAGTTTCCCCCTTACCCTCATCGGCACTGGCGTTAGTCACAACGACTGGACAGGAATAAATAATTATCGGCTACTGGATTTACCTCCTGACAAAATTGAATATGTCCCTAATCTACCGATTAATCAGGATTGTAAAACCTATTCAGCCCACTATGCACCCTATTATAGTGATGCCTATCAACAACGGGCAGCAAAGATTGCTGAGTGGGTGGCACAGACTAAACCCACAGCCGTAGTGGTTGATGTTTCGGCTGAAATTACGCAATATCTACGCTTTCTGGGGGTACCAGTAATTGCTGTTCGTCAGCATGGCGATCGCTCTGATTTGCCTCATTTATGCGGTTATGATGCTGCCTATAAACTGTTTGCTCCTTTTCCCGAAATTTTAGAGTTTGCAGGTGTTCCCAGTTGGATTAGAGATAAAACTATTTATACTCCTGGTTTTTCTCGCTATTCATTAAGACACTCAACCAAAACTACTGCTAGAGACAAATTAAATCTCGACCAACAGCAGCAAATTGTAGTAGTAGTTAATGGTAAAGGTGGTGGTCAATATTCTCTTGGTAAGATTGCAGCAGCAGCAACGGCTACCCCTCAATGGCAGTGGCTAATTTTGGGGGAGGTAGCTCGAGATCTAGATCATCTACCCCAGAACATATCTGTTTTGGGTTGGTGTGAGGATACTTACATCTATCTTAAAGCGGCAGATGTAGCGATCGCTCACGGTGGACACAATACCGTCATGGAGATTGGTACAGCACGAGTCCCTTTTCTTTGTATTCCTGAGTCACGACCTTTTAATGAACAGCAAATCAAGGCAGAGTTGCTAGCTAAGTTAGGTCTTTGTTATTTGGCTAACGGTTTCCCGCATCAGAATCAGATCTTGGATCTGCTTAATCAGCTCAAAACTATTGATGTTAGTCAGTGGCAAGATATCATGGCTGATGATGGCGCAATCCAAGCCGCTAAGGCAATAGAGTCAGAAGTAAAATTGCTAGCCAGCTATCAAAATTCTTGGAATCATGATGTCGCATAGCTGATTGTGGCAAATCAAATGTATGAAATACGATTTTAATCGTTAGGCACTTTTAAGACAGGCACTAATTTCCATTTCCGATGGCAGCTTAATAATTTTAAGCTGATTATTTTCCATAGTGATATATCCCAGATCTGCAAACTGACGTAACCATTTCTCCATTGGCATTATGTCCCACTTGCGATAAAAAACCTGGGCATTATCTACAATCTCTGCCAAGTGGTTGAGAGGTGGTGCATAAGAAGCATGAAACTGATGATAAGCCAAGGCGCTAATTTTGTACAAAGGGATATTATGCGATCGGGCTGTAAAAGCAAAGTCGGTATCTTCGCCACCATAGCCAGTATATTCAGGATCAAAACCATGAATACGGGCAAAAGTCTTCTTTCTGATGCCAAAACACAATGACCAAAACAGTTCATAAGGATGGACAATTTTATCATTATCCGTAACTTCGCTACCTTGTAGTTGATGTGGTGACGATTGCTGATGAAGGCTAGTAAAATTCCAATCCTGCTGCTGCCAATTATTAGTTAAATAGCGTACTGAACCAGAATAGAGTGCATCTTCCTGTTCTAAATGGTAGTTAAAAGTTGATATTAAATGGCGATCGCAAATACAGTCTACATCTAAAAAGATTAACTGATCTCCCGTTGCTAATTGAGCAGCTTTGTTTCTCGCTGCTGCCAGAGGAAGAGATGAATTTGATGTATTAATAGTTGCTGTAGCGATCGCAAAAGATGTCTCTGGCAGTTGAGGTAAGCGATCATTCATACACACAATCACTAATTGAGCAGGAGGTGTGTCGGATTCAGTTAAACCTGTTACTAAATTTTGCAGGTGCAATTTCCGATGAGCATAAATAGTGCAAACTGAGACTTTAGCCATCTTAACTAAAAAGTTAAATTAAATAGGTTAAACCTAATCAATCTATTCTGTTCCAGATTTTTGTTACCAATGAATCTGACTAAGGATGTAACGTAAACGATCATAATCGTCTTTAAGAAGGGTGCTGAGAGTGCGTCCAACATTAACCAGCCAATCTCGATTGGCTTGACGCTGCTGATAAACTTCTCTGACTGATGCTGCAACTAAAGATTCTACTGGGATATCTTTTGCCGACAAGAGAGTTCGCAAAAAGTCTAATTTCTCGGTGAAGTGAACCACTTCGTTAGCATCACAATGATAAACTGACTGATGAATCTGAGGTGGACGAGGTGGTAAATATTGATAGATCTGACCTAGACTTTCATTGCTTACATTGTTTGGAGTTTCAAAACCTACTATTGCCGCTTTAAATTCAGTTTTTAGCATGGCAAAAATCTGTGGCTGCTGTTCTCGCAATTCTGATAAAGACAAGCCTAATGCCCTTGCACGATGAACTGAGTCGATGGGACTGGTGGTAACATAAGTAACCACGCTATAAATCTTATTTCCAGATTCTTCATCAAAAGACTTAATCCAGCTACCAAACGGAGGCATCACTGGGAATTTTAAGTCCTCTGGTTCTAGACATTGAGCTAAATATTGAGTTGTAGAAGTCTCAATTACCTCCCCGATGTGCTGGGGATGGCGATCATCAATAGCAAACTGGGGTAAGGGAAGACGCATACTCTCAAAGGTCACATACAAAAAAGCAAGAATAAAAAAGCAAAGCCAACAGCCTGTTTGATTCAACTACTCTTATCTTGAGTATACTAACGTCATTTTTTCTTTTTGGTCAGATCTACAGCCTCTAGTTCGGACAAATTGAAGGTCACTAGCTTGTCCCAATTACCCCCTTCAAACAACACCGCTACCCTACCATCATCTATCCGCTGTACTAAACCCTGAAATTTGTAGTAAATATCATTAGAGTTGGTAACTTCAACTGTAGCACCAGGTAAAATCATCATGTTCTTATAGCGATCGCTCGACTGAATAATTGGTCATTATTAGCTTACCAAGTAAACTGAGTCAGATTGAAGTAATTAATCTTTGATTGCATCTAAGATCTCGTCCGTAGTAGGATTGTAGTTCGGTTCGGCTAACTGAATTTTTTCTTTCCAGATATAATAAACCTGCTCTAATGTTCCTTCATGATGACTCCAAGAGCCAGAGTAATCAACAAAATTCAATTTAACTAATAGCCATTCTTGCTGAGGAGATCCTAGAGGCTTCGTGGCAAAAATAAATCCTGCTTCATGGTCTTGATGTTCATAAAATTCTAGAGAATATAGAGAACCTTGCCAACCATATTCCCCTGAAATAGTAGCTTCAATTGCTGCTCTTTCTGTATTATTTTTGGGTGTAAAAATAAAGGCTTTTTCTGGTTTTGCTGTATAAATCATCGGCGACCAGCTGAACTTACTCAGCATGAATTCCGATAGTTTTTGCAACGCTTGCTTATCAGGGGTCATCAACCAAATTTCAGATTCAACTTGACTGCTAATTGTCCATTTAATTTGACTGCTAAACTTATGTGCCACTGCTGCGAAGGCATTATCATTTACGAGCTTGTGATCAATACCTGCATAGCCTTCTCTTAATAATTCATCAATAGTTTTTGACGAAGGAAAAGGTTTTTTATAGGAAAAATCATAGTATATTGGTCTAGCATGCAGAGCAAACCTAGTAGCAGCTTGATACTGCTGAGATCTACTCTGATTATTATTTTCCATAACAAATATTTCCCTTTAAAGAACCCAAATATATTGTTCCCCAAAAAAATATTAAAGCCACAGTTTGATTATTCTGTATAACCAACCGTCTACTATATAAGTATTTTACATTTAATATTTGACCTACTAGTTTATCAAGTACATTTAAATACAGTTGAAACCATAAGTCATCTTAATTAATCATAAAACTTTTGCTGCTTATTATCTAAAAAATAGAGTTTTTACCAGCGAAGTTAACTAAAGCTAGACTAGATTTATTAAAAGATATTCTTTAATATAGTTTGCTTAAGATTTAAACAAATTAATTTAGGCTAATTTTTGCCCAACTTTTATGTAATTACTTAATTACTTAATTATTTTGTCACTTAATGTACCCCTAAAGCAAATCTTTGCTGATTTTTTCTACTCCTATAAGACTTTTATGATTTGATTAGACAACTTAAAATCCCTAAACTTTTGATTTTATTAGCTTTTAAAAATGAACTATAACCAAATTCATTCTTTGATGAATAAGCAAATTAATTAAAAAGCTAAAAGCGCAGGGCGGGGTACCGCCCAAGAACGGCGCATTCGCCAGGGCGCGTGCCTGTGGGTCACATGCGGGCAAGCCCTTTGTCGCAGGCTTTATGTCGCCCGCGCCATCGTCAGCGAAGCTGACTCTGAGGCGTTAGCCTCTGTACTAGCGTCGCTTACCTGCTTAGTCTTCGACTTGCTTCGCAAACGCAGGTTGCAGCTAAGAGCTACCCTATGATTACTACATGCGGGCATAGCCCTTTGTCAATTTCATACTTTAAATCAGTAACGCCTCTACTTTTATCTCAAACGCTATCGAATGATATTTTTGTACTAAATTATAGCAAAAGAATACCTCTTTTAAATCTAGTGAGTAAATTACCTTCTATAAGCTAGGACAAATCGCTCAATGCCATTGAGATCGGAAAATATCTGAACATCATCATATTCTCCCTGCCGTTTTAATAGTTCAACTACTGTCTCCCCTTGACCTAACATTAGCTCTATCAGCCATATGCCATCCCGAAGCAAATAGTGAGGTGCGGTTTCAACCAAATATCTAATATAATCTAAACCATCATCACCGCCATCTAACGCCATATGAGGCTCATGATTAGCCACCTCTGGCTGTAATTCCTTGATTTGAGAAGAAGGAATATAGGGTGGGTTAGATAGCATACCTGTCACCTTGCCCTTAAGTGACCCTAAAGGACTCCACCAACTACCCTGATAGAAGCGGATATTCTGTAGTTGATAACTGGTAGCATTTGCTTGAGCAATATTTAAAGCATCGGTACTAAGGTCTACAGCATGAATCACTGCTTGGGGAAAAATATCAGCCAAACCAAGAGCGATCGCACCACTACCAGTTCCTAAATCAACCCAATTTGCCTCTGGTTGATCAATTCGATGATGCTCATGAGCCAGATCAATCATTAATTCCGTTTCTGGACGAGGGATTAAAACGGCAGGGGTAACTTTCAATTGAAAACGCCTCCAAAAGACAGTTTCCAGTAAATATTGCACTGGAAGACGCTCTTGAAGACGTTGCTGCCACAGTTGCTCTAATTCTGACAGCGATTTATTACTTTTGATCTGAGATTGATTGGCAAAGGTTCTAAGTCTTAGCTCAAGGCTACTTAAACTTGTCACAGTTTGCACTAACCAATCAACCTCATCAGGAGGAACATTGTTAGCGATCGCTCTTTGGATTGCCTGGTGATACCAACAAGATAACTCCTTACCAGAAATATGATGCAACTTCAATTATGTTAGTTCTCGGGTGCTGCTTCAGGTGTAACATCAGGTACTGCTTCAGGATTTACCTGAGGCAGAGTTTGCCCATCTCCTGCGGCTGGGGCAGAAACATTTTGCAGGAATTGAATTGATTCAGTTGAGGGAACCAAGACGATTTTTTCGAGGATTTCATCGGAACTTGTTTCTAAAGTTTCGATGACACCTTCTAAAGGATGCACCTCTATATTGACACTGGCAGCTACATCTGGCTCTTGCTCTTTGAACTTAGCCACCATTTCCTCTAGCTGTGCCTTCTCAAAGAAGAAAGGAATTACCTGCTTGGAGTCTCTTTCAAAAGTAAGATAGCCTTTGCCTTCGCCACCTCGGGCAACAAATAAAGGTACTCCACCCTGATATGGCTGCTGATTCTCTTCCCCAAGAGTTTTAGCGGAGTTAACGGCTTCTTCTTCAGGAACATAGGCAAAATTCAGCGCATTTTCCTGACTTTGAGCTGATTCTGACAGTTTGTACACTTCCCCTAAAGATACAGGTACCACCCGCACTTTTTCTGCCAGTTCAGGATTTTCGGTTTTTAGCTGATTAACAAATTCGTTGGCATCACCTTGCGAAATGAACACTCCAGCAACTTTAGCTTCATTTTCCCCTGATGCCACCAAAGGCGCACCTTGTTCATCAGCAATTGTAAATACAGGAACAGGATCAAGTTTCTCTAACACTTCTTCTTCTGGTAGGGCGAGGGCGATTAGGTTTTCAATTGCTCCCCAGCTCAAAAAGGTTGCTCCTGCAACTCCTAAAGTTATGCTCCAACGGATTAGTGATTTAATCATTATTATTTGCCTCTTTTTCTTGTTTTACTGTGTATAAAAAAACTGTAAATTACCTGGTAACTGTCGAATAAATGATGCCGCAGAATATACTTTCTAAGCTTTACAAGTCAAGTGCTTCAAGGCTACAGAGAAGTAAATTAATATTTCCGCTTATTATACATAAGTATTTTTATTAAGCAAATGTAGACATAATATTACCGTTGATATAGACCATAGACAACCATTGGGGGACAATTTTCGTTTTGGATGCTAATAATTCCCTCAATCTCCAGCTAAAAACTACTGATTTTTTTAAGAATTACCGACCATAAATAAATTGAGTAGGAACATTAGAAATCAAAATCTTAATCCCAAACTATTTCTACAGCGTTTAAAATTACCAAGATCAGTGTAGAAATTTGGTGCCTTAGAACAGTTTACAATATCTAAAAATCGGGATGACAGGATTTGAACCTGCGACATCCTGCTCCCAAAGCAGGCGCGCTACCAAGCTGCGCTACATCCCGTAGCTTTCTCAGACTATTTTAGTCCTGATATACCATAACATAAATCCTTTCAATTAGATAATTGTGAACAGTTATTCAACGTTAAGCAGTAGCCTAGTCAGACTTTAAAACATTGAACATTAAACATTAACTCGTTTACTTGGGGATTTGAACCCCTCCCTTAGAGCAAATGATAAATGTTAAAAATCAAAGCTGGGCATTAACTGTAAGACTCCCATGCCTAATTCGGCACCGTTGATTGATTTAATTTCAAATAAAGCCAGCATATCTTTGGCTTTAGGATGACCACGATTTGCTCCTGAGGCTCCCATGGCAATCACCACACTACAGTAACCATGGTTTTTTTTACAGCGCTGGTGCCACTTTTCCAACGCCTTAGCTTGTTTTCTCACCACCTGGGAATACTCAGCAAAAATATACAGCTCATTATCTTTAGTTTGCAGCATCCCCAAGTCATAAACTTCTCCACTAAAGGGATCATTACCAGGATTAAAGCAGACGGCTTTTAGCCCTCCTGCATCACGAATTCTGGTAATTAAATGTTGAGCTTTGGGACGAGTAGTTTGAATAAAAATAGTCGGTATTTCTGTTGCTTTATGAGCCGCTGTAATTGTCTGACAATAAGTTTTGGGCTGATGTTGTAGCTGTTTGATCAATTCTGGGTGAATACTAGCAAGGCTAATTAGTGAACCATCGGGAATTAAATCTTCCTGAATGGGAATATCGACTGCCTCAGCCGCCAAATTAGAGCGATCAGACCCCATGCTCAGTAACTCGGCGGTTAGCTCTGGTAAAGTAGAAACTTTGGTAGATATAGTTTCTTTAGTATCCCCTAGCTTGGGGAGAGTGACGCGATAAGACTTGGATAAAGCTTTGATCGGCTCTTGCTCTAGTGTTGAGTGATTGCGAGTGTAAAAACGGAGTAGAGACTCTAGGGTAGCGTAGACAATTTTGGTTTCTGTCTCATCTAAGAAATGACGCATGCCCTCAAATGGGTGCAGGCTACCAAAAAAAGCTTCAACTTCTGCATTTTCTGCAAGATCATCTTCCTTAGTTGGCTCATAATTGAGAAACCAGCAATCTTGAGCCAAAAATGCCTGCTCCAACTCCGCTGCTGATTGATTCTCGCCTAACGCCACTGCTCTAAACTGTTGCAGAGATTCTAGAGAGCGATAAATTAACACGCCATACTCTGCTGACATCATCCCCATGACACACAGATAAACCTGGTCAATTTCACAGTTTTTTAACTCCACCTGTAAAATGTCGCTATCTGCTAGTAATTCCCAAGGTGCCTGATGCCAAATTTGATTAGCTACTTTATTAATTGCTTGTTGGTAAAGAGCAGGAAGAGGCTCAATTTGCGAATCATCCATCACAGCGAAGCCTTCAAACAGACGATCAATCAAAGGTAACTGTGGAGAATATTCGATCTGAATATCTAAATCTTGTAAAACTCCCCGTAAAAAAAATTGAATTTCGCGATCGCGCACGACAATTTTTTGCGGGCGAATAGGGGAAGAGGGGTGATGAGGAGATTCAATTGCCCGCAACAGAGTTCTGGCTACTGCTTCTAGACCCATTTCTTGAACCACCACATCCATCGCTCTGACTGCCCCCTCAGAGCCATCGACCCAGATAATACATTCCTCATTAGCGTCCTTAACGCCGTCGAGATGTGATGCCATGTGACCCAAGGGACGGCGATCGCCCTCCCAAACAACATTCGCCCTGGGGATTTTTTGCAGTCGAGATCGAGTTGTGGGAGGAAGAGTCGTCATAAATGCTTACTAGATGTTTATACTTTGGTTAATAATTCGGGTTCGATTTATATGGGGAGCTTGCAATAGTAAACCATATTCCATACCTTCAACCACTGCTTGATAGGAGGCGTCTAAAATATTGGCAGATACTCCCACTGTTGTCCACCGCTTGAAGCCATCACTTGATTCTACTAAGACTCGTGTTTTGGCGGCTGTCCCCGCTCCACCGTCGAGAATCCTAACTTTGTAGTCAGCTAAATGAAAATCGGCAATTTGGGGATAAAATCTCACTAGGGCTTTACGTAAGGCTCTATCTAGAGCTGCTACTGGACCATTGCCTTCGGCGACCTCTAAGAGATTTTCTCCATCTACCTCTACTTTAATCGTTGCCATAGCCTTACTGGCAGGATTGTTCTCTTCTTGATAAATATTGCAATGAACTTGAAATTCCTTGAGCTGAAATAATTGTTTTCCTGGTTCAAGAATGGAGCGCATCAATAATTCAAAGCTAGCCTCTGCCGCCTCAAATTGATAACCTTGGTTTTCTAATGTCTTTAGTTTATCTAAAATCTGGCGACAGGTAACATCTTGCTTGCTAAGGTTAATACCAAATTTTGCCGCATAGTGCAGCACGTTACTTAACCCAGATTGATCGGAGATGACAATGCGACGTTGATTACCCACAAGTTCAGGCTGGATATGCTCGTAGGTTAAGGGGTTTTTCTCCACTGCCGAAACATGAACTCCTGCCTTATGGGCAAATGCCGAACGACCGACGAAGGGGGCATGTTCATCGGGAGCCAAATTAACAATTTCACTGATCAGCCGACTCATTGGACTCAATTGACCCAGCTCATGCTGTCCCAAACATTCATAACCCAACTTTAACTGGAGATTGGGAATTAGAGTGCAGAGATTGGCATTACCACATCTTTCTCCATAACCATTGATCGTCCCCTGAACCATCGTGGCACCAGACATCACAGCAGCGATCGCATTGGCTACTGCCGTTCCCGCATCATTATGAGTATGAATGCCTAATTTACCTTGGGCTTCAGGGATGGCATCAACTATTGCCGTTACAATTTGGGCAATCTCATGGGGCAAGGTTCCGCCATTAGTATCACATAAAGCCAACCACTCGGCACCTGCGGTTAAAGCTGTTTGCAGTGTAGCGATCGCATATGTGGGATTTTGCTTATAGCCATCAAACCAATGTTCAGCATCATAGACGACTTTTCTGCCATGACTCCGTAAGTATTCGATAGTGTCACGGATCATTGCCAGATTTTCATCCAGACTAGTTTTAAGAGTCTCTCTTACATGGAGATCCCAAGACTTACCAAAGATCGTGACCCAATGGGTACCTGCGGCTAAAATCGCCTTGAGCATCTTATCCTCCGCTGCGGCAATATTAGGGCGACGAGTAGAGCAAAAAGCGACAATTTGCGAATTTTGTAGAGGTTCTTCTTTTAATCTCCAAAAAAACTGAACATCTTTGGGATTAGCTCCTGGCCATCCTCCCTCAATAAAAGGTACTCCCAAGCGATCTAGCTGTCGGGCAATTTTTAGTTTGTCATCTAAAGATAGGGAAATTCCCTCCCCCTGAGAGCCATCTCTGAGGGTAGTGTCATAAACCTGGATTACTGGGTTTTGATTCATGAAGTCAACTTTGGCGACTGTCAACAAATGTTAAGTTACAGAAAGACAAATAATTTGCTCACTAGTAGAAATTTATTATGCCTACCGTAACTGTACAAGGAAAAACCCTCATTTGCCCCGATGGTGCTAACTTACGCAAAGTTTTATTGAAGCATGACATCAATCTTCATAACGGGCAATCAAAAATTATTAACTGTCGGGGAATTGGCAGTTGTGGAACCTGTGCGGTGGAGGTCATTGGTGCCGTATCTCCTCCTAACTGGAAAGATCGCACCAGGCGATCGCTTCCACCTCATTCTTTAGATAAAAATCTTCGTCTAGCCTGTCAAACTAAAGTCTTAGGAGATATTAAAGTAATTAAACATACTGGCTTTTGGGGACAAGGGGATTCAGTTAACAGTTAACAGTCAACAGTCAACAGTCAACAGATTATAAGTGATTGATTCTAAATTTTATTTTCTACTTAGCATTTGCCTAAAATGAACATTTTTAAAATTTCTCCTATTATCCGTATTACGCTTTCTAGTCTTTATCTTGGTTTAACAGTACCCTTACCTTTTCTAGCAGATTTTACTGATGCTCCTGTGCCATCTTGGTTATTATGGATTGGTATTGCTTTAGGTGCGATCGCTCTATATGCTGCTTTGAGTGAAAGAGTAATCTTAGACGAGCAAAAAATACAGGTAGCTTACCCTAACTGGGTTCCTTCTTTTTTTCGTAAGGGGTGGTCGTTATCTTGGCAGGAAATAGATAACCTGAAAATGCGTACCACAGGGCAAGGTGGACTAGTTTATTATTTTACTTCCCCTACTGCTGAAAAAGCCTATTTATTACCGATGCGAGTAGCAGGGTTTAATAAGATGGTTAACTTAGTTACAGAGAAAACGGGGATCGATACAGCCGATGTTCGTCCTCTATCTCAACCCTGGATGTACATGATTCTTTTTGCCTGCACTATGGTGTTATGGCTACTTGACGCTTGGACTATTTGGACAGCAACTCATTTGACTGTCTAAGGGAACTCCAGAAAATAAAACATCCAAACTTATTCCTAAGTAAAATAAATATCAAAAAACTGATTAAGAAGATGAAATAAGCATTAAATATATCTAGATTGGATATTTAAAAAATTGGAGTTCCCTAATGTATTAGTTAAAAGCGACTGTAAAACTTTGCTATTTAAATAGTCGTTGTTGAAACTCTCTTGAGTTTTGTGGGTTGGAAATAGTCTTTGCTAGTACCGAAGACAATTCAATTTCAGTCATGTTAGGGTTTTTTTGAACAGTGCGTTTACAAATAATACTCGCCATTGGACCAATGAACTCGGCTAATTCCTGACGGCAACGCTTAATAAATTCAGGAGTTATTGAGGTGTTATATCCGTTGGCAAACACTACTTGGCTAGGAGAAGTATAGCTAGTTACATTAGTTCTAGTTCTAGTTACATTAGTTCTAGCTCTAGTATTTAGTCGAGAAAAATTAGCAGTTTCACAATTATAATGTTCATCTAAAATCTGCAAACTAGGATCTATAGCAACCACCCGATTAAAAATCTCTCTACTATTGGCTGGTCGATTAGTGGGAGAAAAAGCCATCATACTGTCAATTAAATCGGCGAATTCTGGTGCAATTTGCGGCACAGTGTCACGCCAAATCATCCGTTCTGCTGCAAAATCATAGAAATTACTGGGATTTTGGGCAGTAAGAAGATAAATAATAGTTCCACCAAGAGCATAAAAATCGGACTGTAATACAGCCTTGCCTCTCATTTGTTCCATCGGCGTAAAGCCTTGAGTGACTACCCCTGTAATTTCTCCTAGTGCCTTTTTCTGGATATAGCTATCTGTTAATTCTCTAACGGTGCCAAAATCAATCAAAGCCAAACATCCATTTGCCCGTAACATGATGTTTGAGGGTTTAATATCGCGATGAAAAAAATTCTGCTGGTGAACCTGTTCCAGAATCAAAGATAATTCTGCCAACCAGCGCAAGACTCGTTTGGGTTTAATCGGGCGATCGCCTCTTTGTTTGATATACTGACTAAGGTTTAAACCCTCAATTTTTTCCATGACCAAACAATGAAGGGGTTCTTCTTGTCTATTAGGAAAATAGAGAAAATAGCCATCGAGATCGATCTTTGGTATGCCATGATGCTTTAAGAGGCTGAGTACTTGAGCTTCTTGTTTAAAAAGTTCGACATATTTAGGATGATTATCCATTAAAACCTTAAGTACCCAAGGACGAGCATTAACATCAATTATTTCATAGGTTGTGCCAAAGCCACCCTGACCCAGCTCTTGTAACACCCGATATCTGCCATCTAAAAGCAATTCTGAGCCACAACCCTGGCAGAAAATTGTCGTATCAGAATTATGAGGGTTTTGACATTGAGGATTTATGCACAGACTCATTAGTTTAGATTTAAGAATATAGTTGAAATTTTGTTTTAATAGGATTAACTGTGACTACAGTTAATAAACAATAAAAATACATTATAAATTGAACTCGATCTTATTTAACAGATATTCATCATCCTTATTGATTATTAGCTCTGGCATTTTAGAGTTATGCAATAAAATTTAATTTGCGTGATTATGACTGGCTTCTTGGCAAATAAACACAAGCTTGAAATAAACTATTACGGTTCTACCGAACTTCTGATGTAGAACTAACTGAAAAATGCCAAGTAATAAAGCATCTCTGACTAAAATTATCAAAATTTCTGAAGCCATAGCCTCTTCTTTTAATTAACTTAAGTTTATTATTGATTCCTTCCACAATCCCCTGTGTAGTCCGATGAGCAAAGTAGGCAATAATTTCTCCGAGCCATCGTCTAATTGTGCCACAGCTTTTAGGAAAATATTCTTGGGCATCTCGTAACCAATCTCCTAGAGAAAAGAGTCCTTCAACCCAATTAAAATTAGTCTCAAAAATATCCCTAAATTTTTATTTAAGTCTCTAATCCTTTACATTCAAACTATTTTAAAGTTTGCTTACACAATTATTTTATCTTCTTTGTTTGGATTTATTATCATTTTTACCATTTAAGTTCCGTAGAACCACTATTACTTGTTACACCATTTATGCAGCTTAATTTAGACTCGCTGCTATTTATTAATTATTTCCGAATTAAACTGTAGTTTGTCTCATTTAAAATAAAAATATTCTTATTAAGAAAAAATACTAAGTTTGATAAATTAAAATATTTTAGACAACACCACTTTAATTCATAAGCGTAATGAAAACTATTAAAATATTTTTAGCATCTTCCTCTAAGTTTGAAAGCGATCGCCAAGAGTTTGAAATTTTGCATTCTTGGAAGAGCAGCATAATGGATTTATCGAAAAAGCGATCGCTGTAATTTATAGTTATCAACCTCTTTGGGTAATGGTTTGATGTAAATTAAATTATTAATACATCGGGAATAACTAGGGAAGTTGTGGCAGTTCTACTTAGTAAAAGTTTCTAAACGTTATATACAGCGCATTTTATTTCAATATAAGACAGTAAAATTAGTCCACAGATGAACGCAGATAGATTGATCCACTCCGTTTAGAGTTAAGAGTAATGATGTACTGTTAATCAATGGGGAGTAATTTTAAATGTATTGGGATCGTTTGCTGAAGCGCTCAAAGTACTAGTAATAATAGTCAAAATAACGATCACCACAATTGACAATCCCCATCAGGATTTTTTCATCTTTATTTTTTCGAGCTAAGAGCTAATTTAATTGCGATCCTCCGAAGGAGGCTGGCTTCGCCAATCGCTATTTACGACTGCATTACATCATCTCATCCTACAAGAGCGATCGCCACACAAGGATTAAATTACAAAATTGTCATCGAAAATCACTACTAGATGTAACGTGGAACATTTCTAATTAAACTATCAACTTGTAGTTACTCAAAGTTCACATTTAGGTTACGCCGATGGTGCTGTAAGTAATAGTTTTATTTCAAAAATACTTAATGCAGAATCATAATAGTTTTCTTACTAAAAAACTACCAATTATCCTATCTATAACAATTGCCATGCTGCCTACAGCTTGTTCCTCTCCACTTCAAGGACAATCTGACGAACACAATGAAAGGGGAGGACATCCCCATCGACACCTGCGCTACCACGAAGAAACTCAAACTAATGGCGAACTAAAATTACGCCCTGCAACAGTTCCGCCGATTACTGACAGCAAAATGTCAATGTCAGTTGATGGTGAATGGCGCATCTTGGAGTCCAATAATATTTCCGAACACAACACGGGAGAATTCCCTAACGATGGTAATCCTAACAATATTAGCGAGCAACCTCGTACTCATCGCGTTCGGGCTAATCCCCAACTGGCATCGAACATTACCGAAGGGGGATGGGTATTTGGGCTAGCTGTCAACGGTGTTCCCTTCGATCCAGGGACGAATGAATCTTATCATGGCGATCGCCGTTGGATGTATGATGCTTTGTCGGGAGCATTAGATATGGGATTTGATGAAAACCACGCCCACGTACAGCCAGGGGGTACTTACCACTATCACGGTTTACCAACTCTTTTACTGTCTGACCTGAAGCTTTCTCCAGAACAGCATTCCCCGTTGGTTGGTTGGGCTGCCGATGGTTTTCCTATTTATGCTATGTATGGTTACGAGAATGGTAATAAAGCAGATTCGGCAATTTCAGTCATGACATCTAGTTATCGTTTAAAAACAGGCGAGCGTCCAGGAGGAGAAGAACCAGATGGAGAATATGATGGCACGTTTGTCAGGGACTACGAATATGTTGAAGGATTAGGAACTTTAGATGAATGTAATGGTCGAATGACAGTCACCCCAGAATTTCCCGACGGCACGTATGCTTATTTCCTCACTGAAGATTTTCCCTTTATTCCTCGATGTTTTAAGGGTACGCCTTCTCAAGAGTTTGCCAAAGGTAGACCGCCTCAATAATTGCGATCGACGAACAGTGTCAAAACACCATATTGTTTAGAATAGGCTTTTATTATGACTGCGAATACCAATACTATTGCTCGACTGCTAAAGTCATCAGAAATAGACTTTGATACCTTACACGAAAGCTACGACCCCATGTTGGGGCTAGTCGAAGAATTAATTGGCGTAGTTCCTAATTGCGACAAACTGCTAGAAATCTGGTCGCCAGGATTTCGTACCTATAATTTAATCGTGCCAAATTTTTTGAATCTACCCTTTTCCTTATGGGGATTTGGTGCGCCCAAAAAACTGATGGGATTGGCAATGTACGCTTCGAGTCGTGCAGCACAATGTTATTATTGCTCGGCTCATACTTGCGCTTTTGCCTTAAGGCGAGGCGTTAGTCCTGTATCTTTAATTGACACCCAAGATCCAGAAGAAATTGCTGTTGTGGAAGTGGCACGGGCTTTAGCCCAGATACCTTGTTCTCTATCGGTGCAGCAATGCGAAACTTTGCTTAATTATCTATCTCCAGAAGATATTGAATGGATTGTTTTATCAGTTGGCATGATGGGTTTTCTTAATAAGTTTATGGATGCGGTGGGAGTAGAACTAGAAACCAAAACCCGATCTGAAGTGCAAATATTTCTAAATGCCAAAGACTGGAAAAGTAGCATTAATGCATCAGTGCCATCCATCGATAACCTGCAAACCTACCTCCGCGTTTTAAAACTAGCACCATCAGCCATAAGTTTAGAGAAAGCCTGGACGAAAGGAGTTCCTAACTGCTATCGAGAAGCAGGAGTGTTTTTAGAACAACATACTGGCTATGCTTTTCCTTTGCTGGGTAAATTGACTCACAAAAGAGCAATTCGCGCTCTCACTACCATTTTGCGGGACAATCTCGATCCACAAAAAAGCGAGTTAGGTATAGCTAATAAGTGTTTGGCAGGATTGATTTATGCCAGCATAGTTGGTAACTTTCCTCTAATCAAACAAGCTTATTCACTGATAGCTCATTTTGCCCCTGCAATAGATCGCAAGTTATTAGCTACTGTCGTAGAGTTTGCCCATCAACCCGATTTGGAAGATACTGCCGATCTTGAGTTTGCCTATAGTAAAATCGAACGAGCATACACCAAGCTTTCTTTATTACCAATGTTTTCCGAACAAACTTTAGCTGTTTTGTTCCTCGCTAAAGCTGCATCATCTAGTCCTGCTAAAATTAATCCTCACATCATTACCCGAATCGATGGTTGTCTAAGTCCTGCCAGCATTATTGAATTAATGATTTGGTTATCTATTCAGCAGCTAATGCATCGTCTTCATTGTTTTTATGACGTGATAAGTCAGATCTGATATAACGAACTCTAACAACTATAGCTAAAAAGATAATAAATTTATCAAAATATTCATACTTGGTTTGCATCAATTCAATAGTATGCGATCGCATCTCAAATATTAAATTACAACATTGTCATTAAAAATTGCTGCTAAGTGTAATGTCAAACATTTTTAATTTAGCTACCAGCATATTGATGAGCGTAGCGAAGCACAGTCCCTATCGGCGCATTGGGCGTATAGCCCTGTCCGCCAGGCTTATCGCCAGGTCGCTTTTCTTTCAAACAGTTTGATAATCATTTATGTCACTTAATTTTTCCCCCACCGAAAGCCCACATAACTCAAGCAATCGATTTACTCTTATCGGTTGCTTATTTCTTTTGCCAGGATTATTAATGCTAACTACAAGTTGCG
>JBCCDL010000023.1:0-18716 GCA_039030815.1 Cyanobacteria bacterium P01_A01_bin.83
CGTCGTCGAAGCGACGACTGGCGAATCTCCGATTCGCGCTCTCCGAAGGACAAAGGCACAGCTTGCGGAGTAAGCAAGCATCGCTAGATGCGATTTGAGCCATTCGGCTCTGTGCCGCATATGTGGCAACGCTTTGGGTTGCGTGGTGTTTTAACGCCCGTCTAATTTATTTTCTGGTATATTTTATGCTCAAGTGATAGCATAAGACTATGTTAGTTTTAGAAGCCAAGATATACGGAAAACAAGCTCAATTTGATGCGATAGATGAAGCCATTAGAACTGGTCAGTTCATACGCAACAAAGCATTGCGCTATTGGATGGATAACAAAGGAGTAGGAAAGTATCAGCTATCAGCATACTGTAAAGTTTTAGCTGCTGAATTTCCTTTTGCTCATAAGTTAAATTCAATGGCAAGACAATCTAGTGCTGATAGAGCTTGGGCTGCAATATCTCACTTCTATAGCAACTGCAAAAAAAAGATACCAGGAAAAAAAGGGTTTCCAAAGTTCAAGAAACACTCTCGTTCGATTGAATACAAAACTAGTGGATGGAAGCTTTCTGACAACAGAAAGAAAATAACATTCACTGACAAAAATAATATCGGACAAGTCAAACTAAAAGGTACTCGCGATTTGAATTGGTACGATATCAAGCAAATCAAAAGAGTCAGAATAGTTAGACGTGCGGATGGATATTATTGTCAGTTTCTAGTAGATGTCGATAACAGAGAAAAAACCGAGCCGACTTATTCTGAGATTGGTTTGGACGTTGGTTTAAACCATTTTTATACAGATGACCAAGGTAATCAGGTAGAGAACCCTCGTTTCTACAGGAAAGGGGAAAAGGCTCTCAAAAGATTGAACAGAAGTAAGTCTAAAAAGTACGTCAGGGGAGCTAAACCACAATCAAATAATTATCACTCGTGCAGAAAAAGATATGCTTTGAAGCATCTCAAGATAAGTAGGCAGCGTAAAGATCATGCTGTAAAGTTAGCACGATGCGTAGTCACATCTAACGATGTAGTTGCCTATGAAGACTTGAGAATTGCCAACATGGTTAAAAACCATAATCTAGCTAAGTCAATAACTGATGCTGGTTGGTATCAGTTTAGAGAATGGATTGAATATTTCGGGTACAAATTCGGCAAGATAACTGTTGCTGTTCCACCACAATACACTTCTGTCAAATGTTCTAGTTGTGGAGCTAAAGTAAAAAAAGCTCTCAGTACGAGAACTCATAAGTGTAAGTGTGGCTGTGTTTTAGGTCGTGATGAAAATACAGCCAGAATTATTCTCTCATTGGGATTAAACACCGCAGGGCGTGCGGTGTCAGCCTGGGGAGACAAAGCCTCTATTCATGTTGGTGCAAACCTGCTTGAGTAAGTTTCGTCTGTGAACCAGGAATCCAACGTGCTTTTAGCCGTTGGAGCGTCAACCGTCACATTCACAGCAACGAACACAAATCCGAAACACGGCAAACACAGCAATTACTTCCCCAGCAAATAAAAACGTTCGAGGTGTCCAACATAGTGCCCAAACCAAGAGTATAGTGCCGATCACTGCTCCTGTCAGCTGAAGAATTTCTTCAGTTGATTTCATGCCCCAGAAAATCGAAGTTAAACCCAATCCAAATAGAATAAGATAGCTCATGAGCCATATTCTAAAACTCGAACCAGAGTTTGATTGCTTTTGAGATAAGACTTCTTAACATTAAAGCGATCGCTTCCTACTTTAGCAACTTCGAGATCCTGTACTAAAGCCAAAAATTCTTCTACTGAAGCTAATTCACAATTTTCTTTGCTGGCGGCACTAGTGCGATAGTGAGTGGGAATAACCATCCTGGGATTGAGAACCTTCAACGCTTGACGCGCTTCCTGGGGATCATATGCTTTTATTCCTCCCCCTACTGGTGCTAATAGTATATCTGAACCACTCAATAAGATTTTCTCTTCTGTTGCCAAAGGAGCTGCTGCTCCTCCAAGATGTAGAATATCAACTCCACCTTGAGTCCAGCGCCAAGCTATATTTTTGCCAAACCTTCTCCCTCCCTCGCGATCATGAGGTAAAGCAAATCCTTGAAAACTAATATCTTTAACCTGATGAGAGCCACGCTGAGTAATAACTTGGGGATTGCCCTGTACTGATTCTACTGCACCTTCATCTAACAGAAAACTGCTGGTTAGCACTACATCTGGCTGTACGTCAGGCAAAGTATAACCAGCAGTGCAGCCTACTGATTCATATGGATTAACCAGTACCTTTAAACCATCACCAGTAAATAAAAAACAAGTGTGTCCTAAATATTGAATCGTAACTCCAGTATCACTGCTCTGAGCTAAAATAGCCTTACGGGGCAAAAAACTAGTTGCGATCGCTGTTGTTAAACCTATTCCACCGTAGCGGATTAACTGTCGCCTTTTCATACTTATTTACTACCTAAAGACTGCAAAAAATTGCGTAATAAAGATTTGCCGTTGTCGGTCAAAATGCTTTCAGGATGAAATTGTACTCCCTGAATATGGTGATAGTCACGGTGGCGAACACCCATAATTGTGCCATCTTCCACCCAAGCAGTAATCTCTAAGGTATCAGGGATTGTCTGAGGCTCAATAACTAAACTGTGATAGCGAGTAGCGGTAAAAGGGCAATCTAACCCCTCAAAAACCCCTAAGTTTTGATGGTGAATATCAGAAGTTTTACCATGCATTAATACTGGTGCTGGAACAATTTCTCCGCCAAACACTTGACCGATACTTTGATGACCCAAACAAACTCCCAAAATAGGAACCTGGGAACCTAGTTTTTCAATTAGTTGTAAAGATATTCCTGCGTCCTCTGGACGACCAGGACCAGGAGAGATTAAAATTCCATCTGGCTTTAACTGATTAATCGTGTCGAGATCTATCGAATCATTGCGATAGACACGGATATCGTTAGCCACAGGTAATTCTGATGCTAGTTCCCCTAAATACTGCACCAAATTGTAGGTAAAACTATCGTAGTTATCTATAACTATGATCAAGCTAAATCTCCATTACATCATCAGCAAAATACGCTGTAACAGTGGAGGAAATAGGATCAACGCTGCTACAATTACTGCTGCGATCGCACTTACCAATACAGCCCCCGCTGCACAGTCTTTAGCTATTTTAGCTAGCTCATGATAACTTTGCTTAACGGTTAAATCGACAACAGATTCAATTGCCGTGTTAATTAATTCTAAAACCATAACGATCGCGCAGGTCATAGTGATTACTGCCATTTCCACCGCTCGAATACCTAAAAAAGCACCTAAACTAACCGCTAAGATACCAATAAAGGTATGAATCCGAAAGTTTCTTTGGGTAACAAATGCATATCGCACTCCCGCCCAGGCATATTTAAAGCTTAAAAATAAATTTGGTGCCACCTGCCAAGCTAAATTACGAATAATTTTCGGTTGAGTCGAAGAGGAATCTTGAGCTAGAGGAGCAAAAGTAGAAGATTTCATATCAATTTCTATTAAAGACAGTTGCGGATTGCTTTTTTGGTTTGATTCAATCATATTGATAAACTCAATGATAATCCGTATATGTACTTAATTTATAGTGTGATCATAACTCAGTAATTACAAATCAGAATGTTCACCTAAGACAATATTAGAATTGGCTAAGAATTATAAATTACTTTTTAATAATTTCTGCAAATATTTATTATTAAAGGTTTAGTAAATTTATCAACGAACATTGCTGGTTTAACATTTGTTGCAAACTGACATCATTGGGATGATCCCAACCCAGTAGATGAAGTAGACCATGGCTAGATAACCAGGCTAATTCTACAATTAAGGAGTGTTTTTGTTCCTTGGCTTGCTTTAGTGCCGTATCTATAGAAATAACTATATCTCCCAAATATAAAGGTTCGGCAAAATCTTGAGGAAGTAGAATCTCTGCTTCGGTGGCGGCAAATGCTAGCACATCAGTAGGATTATCCAAAAAACGGTATTGGTGATTTAGAGCCTGAATTTGGCGATCGCTAGTTAGCCTGAGACTAAGTTCGCAATTCGGTGCCAAGTCCGCAGATAAACTTAGTTTATCTAACCAAGATTGCATCCACTGTGACCAGGGAATAGATTTGGTTGATTCAAAATTACTTGGGGACAAATCTCCTTCGTATGTGTTCTCCACATATATGTTGACATTGATAATTTGTTTAATTGTTATGTCCATGGAGAACTTTGGTTATGGTTTCGTTAAATAAGCTAATCCTACTAAAAGACCAAGAAGTCCTACTGTAGTTAAGAAGAAATGCCACAAAGATTGTCTGCCTTTGCGAACCATATTCCGCATTGCCAACTTAACATAACTGTCTTTTGGTTGAGAAGCTTCAGCAATAGTAGTTTGTTCTGTTGTTTGAGAACTTGAGTCTGTCATCATTTAAAAATTTTTGCTTAAATCAATCTATCTTTTTATTTTTTTGCCTTGAAGATTGGCAGTAATTAACTTAATAATAGTGCCTGCACCCCAAAAAAGCCTAAAAATCCGCTGATTATCGGTACCGTTAGGTTATCTATTCCCAGTTTAGAAAAGGCTTCAAAAATAGTAGCAAATACTGCCACTACTATCCCAATTATCCAGATTTGCCAGTTATTTCCTTCTACCGACCATAATACTGACACTGTAACCATCAGTGCGGCAAGAGTCATGGCTAAAGAACCTTCCCAGCTTTTGCTAATTTGTCCTATCTGATATTTATGTTGCCCAAAGCGTTGTCCGATAATAGCTGCCATTCCGTCTCCCCATGCCATGGTCAAAATGCCGATTACCGTATATTGGGGCTGATCTTGCCAGAAAAAAGCAGTTAACAAACCCATACTGACAGCATAAAACAAGGTGCCAAAGCTTTTGCGACCTACGCTTTCAATGCTGGGTAATATGGGTAAGATATAAGACATAATAGCGATCGCTGCTGCAATGATCGCCGCACTAATAATTACTGATTGCGATATTTTTAACCACCAAGCGATTAAGATGACGTTGCCGCTGCCAATATGAACTACTTTGCGAGTCAATTCAGGATCGTCAGTTAGTATACGACTCAAAACCTCTGCCATAACAATTAGCAAAGTCAAATAAGTAAAGACAGCAGCCAAAGGAAGTACCATTTGCCAGGGATTGCTTAAATGAGTCACGAGTTGGGAATTACTCATAGATAATAGGCATAACAGACAAAAAAAGTTAATCAATCGGGTTCAAGTAATATAAGGCGATCTTCGCTCATCGTATCAAACAGGCGGATCTTTCTAGAACAAATTGCTCCAAGAAATTTAACTTTCCTTAACTATGATTCATTTTAGATTTTACGAAGTCAATGCAACACATGCTAAAAGTCCTTTGTCGACAGATTTATCCCCCCCAACCCATGTCGTTTATGTTGGAGGTGACGGGGTACTGTTGACCAGTTGAGATAAAAATATCGCTATAAAATATGCTGAGAAAACAGTTACTCATAATACTGGTGGTTTTAGTAACAGGAATAATCTGGATTGCCCCAGCCACCGCACAGCTACCTTTTATCCAAGACATAGCAATTTATTCTCGCTTAATGCGTCAGGTACAGGAAAATTCGCTCAACTCAGCCTGTATTCGTTTAGATGGGCGCTGTTTATTTAAGTTGTCGGCTACTGATCCAGAATTACTCTCAGATAGAATCAACGAAATTCAAAAGCGATTTGGGGAACTAACCACAGAATATATAGATGAAACACCTAAACCAATCCGAGTTCAGGTAAAACCAATTGGCAACCTACGAGATCTTTATCTAAGCACTGGCGAAAATTCTGAACGTTTATTTACTGTTACTGGTACTGATGCTAGAGCAAACGATGTTGGAGTGCCTGTAAGAGCTAGTCAGCTCAAATTCACGATTGAGCAAGGTTTAAAAACAGCGCAACAAGAGCGAACGCCTCAATATATCAGAAAGCAAATAATCTGGGGATGGTGCATCTTTGCCACGATCTTTTTGAGTAATTTTCCACTTACTAAAAATATCCGAAAACTGAGGAAGTTAGCCCGAAGATTGGCTCCCAACTCTAGCCTAAAAAGTCTATCTGTCGCCAAACAGTTAGCTCATCGACAAAGATGGAATTTGACCGAGATCCTATATCGGATGCTGCAATTTATTCAAGTCTTAATTTGGTGTGGCGGCAGCTTAATGATATTAAATCTCTATCCTCAAACCCGTATTATTCCCTTTTTACTCATTGCTGCCCTCAGAATTCCCTTTCGCATTACCTTGGTAGCATTAATTGTGTATTTTCTAATTCGTTTAACCTATTTTCTGATTGCAAAACTTAGTTCCGCAGCGGTAGATAGCCAATCATTAGATTTAAAAGTAAATCAGCGAGGAAAACTGCGAATCAATACTACCACTAGAATTTTACGTAGCGCAGTGACAATTATCTGGGTTGTAGTTGGCATTATTGCCGCCTTTTGGGTCAATGGGGTAAATTTAGCGCCGCTTTTGACTGGTGCGGGAATTTTTGGCTTGGGTTTATCGTTCGCTTCACAAAATCTAATTAAAGATGCCATTAATGGCTTTATTATTATTTGGGATGATCGCTATGCCGTAGGCGATATTGTCGATATTGGAACGGTTAGCGGTTTAGTGGAAAATATTAATCTGAGGATTACTCAATTAAGAGATGCAGAAGGGCGACTGATTACAGTTCCCAATAGCGCAGTTGATATTGTGGCAAATCGTTCTAGCCAATGGTCAAGGGCGGATATTAATATTCCTATAAATTATCAGGCAAATATTGATCGTACCTTGGATATCATTGAGCAGGTAGCTCAAACCATGATGCAAGATGATGAGTGGCGAGAGCGGATCTGGGAATTTCCCAATATTTTGGGTGTGGAACAATTTAGCGATCGCGGAATTATAATTCGCGTCTGGATCAAAACTGAACCATTACAACAGTGGGATGTCGCCAGAGAATTTCGTCGCCGAGTGATCATTGCTTTAGATAGAGCAGGTATCCCGATCCCTGTCCCTCAACAAGAGGTTTTACTGAAGCAAGAGAAGCTTGATCGTCAAGATAAAAATTAGTTAACCTTACTTGACTAAATGGAGATTAGTGATTTCTAAAATAGTCCCTAGTTCCTTTGGCATCAAGGGCTGTTCCTAATCTTTGTAATGCTAGAACATAAGCAGCAGTGCGAACGCTAACATTTAGTTTTTGACTCAAATTCCAAACCTGTTGTGTTTGGGTTGTCATTTTCTCCTGAAGACGTTGATTAACTTCTTCTAGTGTCCAATACCAACCACTACGGTTTTGTACCCACTCAAAATAACTAACGGTTACGCCCCCCGCATTAACTAAAATATCGGGAAAGATATATATTCCCTTAGCTGCTAGAATTTCATCAGCATCAGAGCTAATCGGACCATTGGCAACCTCAAAAATATATTTAGCTTTGATACTCTCGGCGTTGTCTTGGGTAATCTGATTTTCTAGGGCTGCGGGAATTAAAACATCAACCTCCAATGCCAGCAGTTCTTGATTAGAAATTGCTTGATGTTCAACAATACTGCACACCGTATCCTCACAGTAGACTGCTTTCATCTCGCGACTTTGTTGCTTGTGTTTAACAACGCTAGCTATATCTAACCCTTGAGGTGCAAAAATTCCCCCTTTGGAATCACTGACAGCAACTACTTTATACCCCGCCTGAGCCAGTAAACCTGCTAAGGTTGAACCCGCATTGCCAAAACCCTGCACCGCCACCGTAGTTTCAGCAGGAATTAATTGAAATTGAGACAACATCGCCTCAATCACAGTAAACGCTCCCATGGCTGTGGCAGTATCTCTGCCTTGGCTACCGCCTAAAGCAAGAGGTTTACCTGTTACCACACCACGGGAAAGCTGCCGTTTGATGGTGCTATACTGATCCATCATCCAACCCATAATCACGGCATTGGTATAGACATCGGGAGCTAAGATATCTATATCTACGCCAATAGCATCAGCGATCGCATCTATGTAGCCCCGACTCAATCTTTCTAACTCGGCGCGGGATAATTGTTTGGGATTGACGGTAATCCCTCCTTTAGCACCGCCAAAGGGTAAATCAAGTAAGGCACATTTGAAGGTCATCCAAAAAGCCAGAGACTGTACTTCGTCCAAACTTACATGGGGATGATAGCGCACTCCTCCTTTACCCGCTCCTCTAGTATCTTCATACCGCACCCGATAACCTGAAAAGATCTGCAAACTGCCGTCATCCATCCTGACGGGAATTGAGACACTAAGACTAGTCTTGGGATGCTTTAAACGGGCGATCGCATCTTCTGAGATCTCGACATGTTTTAATGCCTGTTCTAATCTTTTACTGGCATCAGCGAGTAAAGTTGAGTTATCTGGATTTGCCATCAATTATGTTGCCATATTTTCTTGGTATCTTTTCAACTTAGGTTTTGATGGTGACCAATAACTTAAAATATTGCCAATCTTTAATTTTTGTTTACATTATATAAATATTACAAATACTATTTTCCTAGAAGATTATATTGTGACTCTTAGGCTAGGTTGTCGACAGGTAAAACTATCCTGTGAGAAAGTGAAGAGTTGAACATATTATAGAATTAACCTCTGACAAAATTAGCATAAGATTAGTAAATCTTCTCATTATTATTGAAATCTATAGTAAAAAAGAGCAGCAAAATCAAAATACAAATGAGATAGAATAATAGGCATTATTTTTTTGTATTTAGCAAAATAGAAACTATAAACAATGAAGGTTATTGATAAATATAAAGCGGAAGCCCAGCCTTGATATAAATGATAAGAAGTTTGTAAAATAATACTAGCTACAATGCCAAAACTTTTATGCTTAGTTAGGTAATCTAACTCCGACATTAAATAGCCTCTGACAATTAATTCTTCAAAAAAAGAATTAATCACCATAAAGATTATCCATAATAATAAAGAGCCTTGAGCAAAACTAGTTGCAGGAGGAGCAAAAATAAATTGCTGATTAGTGACCGTATAATACAAGCCACTAAAACAAGCATAAATCAGTACATTAAGAATGTATATTACTAAAGTTATAACAATACACACCAAAATATTATCGAGCCAATACATTTTAGAATTGGGTCTTAGTCCAATTGAAGCAACATTTCCCTGACGGATTAGCAATATATAGAACAAAATCCCAATAGCAGTAATTTGAAATATAACCGTAGAAAAAATATCAAAATTACTGTGCAAATTATTAAATGACTCTCTTATCTCTGGGTTAAATAAAGTACGTATAGAATATATTAACGAATTAGCAAAAGCAATTGATAATATTAGAATTAATTCAATAATGCGAATAATCCATTCTGATTTTACTGCTTTGATTCCACTCATCTATATCTCTAAAAATTCTATTAATATATAGTTCCCCTTCTCACAATCAAAGTTATATATCGCTTTGAAGTCTTCACAAGATAAGCGCTTACTTGGTCGAGATTAAGCAGATGAAGACTATAAAGATTAGCTCCAAACAGCTCTATGAAATACCGAAAACAAGCTGAATTGAGATGAGAGAAACTATATTTTCAGGGATATTACGCGAGTATAAGAACTAAGTTTCGCAAATATTAACTGGTAAACAAATAGTAAAGCAGGTTTTGCCAGGTTCAGATTCCAAAGAGATTGAACCACGATGACGATTTTCGACAATTCGCCGCACATTATCCAAACCCAAACCAGAACCTTTGCCGACGGTTTTAGTCGTAAAGAAAGGTTCAAAAATACGAGACTGAATTTCGGAACGGGCGATCGCATCTTCTGAGATGTCGACATGTTTTAATGCCTGTTCTAATCTTTTACTGGCATCAGCGAGTAAAGCTGAGTTATCTGGATTTGCCATTGATATAGTTATGTTATTACACAAGCAATTAAATTTATTTTTTAAAAGTTGTTAGTAGCAGAAGTAATTCTTTTTTCAGTAATACCAATGATACTTTTTCGCTCGTCAATTAACTGGCTGATTTCCAAAGCAAATTGAGGAGTTCGCCGAACTACTTCTAAAATAGCATCTGGTGCGATCGCGATCGCGGTGACAATACTGGTTACGGTAGCCCAAACGAGGCTAGATTCCTTGGCTAAAAAGACCGTCTCCCCGAGAAAATCACCCTCATTCAGACGAGCAATTTCGCTTTGTCCTGAGGGATCAGATTTGGTTAAGATTGCTTCTCCTCCCAGTAAGATATAAAAAGCGGAATCTGTTTCTCCTTGGGAAACAATTCTTTCTCCAGTGCCAAAGATTTCTACTTTGGCGTGCTGGCTGAGGTATTCGATAGTAGAGTTATCCAAACGGCTAAACAGGGATAGCGATCGCAATACCTTAGTTATATTGTCGGGGCTATTGCCAATATCGGGGGGAACGAAATCAAGCTTGTATTCCAGCTTATTGGCAAAGGGAATATCAAATCCCGCCCGACGGATAGCGTAATAAGCCCGATTCCAAAATTCCCCTTCAATTCTTTCTAGTTGGCTGTAATGAGTGATAAAAAATACCACTTCATATTCAATATGGGTGTTGTTCAAAATTTTGGGTACGACTTCGGGGAGTGGTTGAGATTCGATACCGTCAATGGTTATTGCCACCTGACGCAAAATACGATTAATTACATCGGGACGATCTTTGTAAGAAAAAGGCATTCGCAAACGCACTGCATGGAGGGGATCGAACAAAGTATAGTTGCAAATATTTTCTTTACCGAGATTGCCGTTAGGGATCACAATAACATCGCGATCTAAAGATTTAATTCGTACCGCCCGCCAGTTAATTTCTAATACTTCTCCCTCCAATTGTCCGATTTTAATCCAGTCTCCTACTTTAAAAGGTTTTTCGACAATCAATAGAAAGCCCGACACCAAGTTACTCAAAGTATCCTGTAGGGAAATAGCGATCGCTACCGAACCAATTCCCAATGCCCCTAAAATTTGACTGAGATCGACTTGCCAAACTTTTGCCAAAATGTAAGCCAAAATTGACAAAACTACAAAAGCCCGCAGAAACTGGAACAATAAATTGGGAATATCGATGAAACGATGTTGTTTACTCGTGACGATAGTATTGAGTGACAGCAGCAATACATAGATTAATGCCAGCCAGTACAGGCTACTAATTACCTGTATGGCGATCGCTTTTTCTGGGACTCGAAAAAACTGACGCAACACCCACCACAATACTAATGGCGGTAATAGTAAATTACGGGTTACCTCAAATACCTTGTAAAGAGGATCTTTTTTGCGTTTGTATCGCTCGGTTAATTCACCCAAAGCGATCGCGATGGTTGGCAACCCCAAAACAATAATTAATCCTTGAATTAAAATAGCGCGGTCTATCATTTTAAGTAAGTTCGTAGTAAACCCTTTAGGGTCAAAAACCAGCCATTAATCTTCATCAAAGTTTAAACCCGAAGTAACTTCGCCGATCAAATCTTTGAGTCCCGTTTTGCCCAGTACCCAAGTAGGAATAGTGCTTTTGTCTGAGAGAGTTACCGCACTATCTGATTCAAAGGCAAATAGATCCTCAAGACGATCGCATACTGCTTTGGTAACGCAAATGGTGTTGACTTCAGTATGTTGTGCTAGTTGGGTAGCGACGTTAACTGGTTTGCCCCAGATGTCATAACGGAATTTTTGCTCGCCAATTATGGCTGCGGTTATCTGTCCTGTATCGATACCGATGCGTAGATTTAAACTGAGGTTATACTTGAGGTTGATTTCTTTAACTAAATTTAAAGCATCGTTAGCAAAGTCTACTCCCCGCTTAATACGGTCTAATCTGGGTCTGCTCAAACCACAGACTGCAATGTAACTTTCCCCAAAGCAGTTTAGCCGTTCGACATCGATTTGTTCTCCTCGGTTATCCAGACCTACAACTAATTCATTAAATCCTGTGGTTACTTCCCCTACGTTTCTAGAAGCAGCTTGTTCCAACCCACCTACTTCGATTACAATAATTGTCACCTGGGCGCGATCGCTAATTTGTTCTCCTCTTTCCCAGCGGTCAACCGCGGTTGCAGGCAGAATATTGGACAATAGTTCTTTTCGTTCGTGGTTTTGTTTCTCTAGTGCTTTGGTAAGGGTACGAACTCGCTTACCAATAGTGTTTAAGATTTCTGCCAGTTCCCTCAGTTCATCTTGAGAATCAATATGCAACCCATCCATGCTGTCTACATCTACATTGCCCAAATGCTTAACCATCAAATCGATGGGGCGAGTAAAGCTGCGGGCTGCCAGTGTGGCAAATAGGGTCATTAACAAAATTAGCACTACTGTTGAAAGTAAGAGATAACTCTCTAGACTATTAATAGGTTGATAGGCTTCAGCTAATGAGATCTCGGTGACAATACCCCAATCTACGCCGTCAATATCCAACGGTGCATAAGAACTGAGTACTTTTTTACCTAGAAATCCTTCCACAATCTGCGTGCCAGTTTGACCCATGATCGCTTCTTCTACAGCCTCTGTCTCGATTGACTGTAACAAAATAGGAGTTTCCAAGCTTTTAATTAAATTAACCGTCTGCCGATCAACTCCTCTTTGGCTTAAGTTTTGAAGATAGCTGTCGGAATTTTCGAGAAACTGACGCGATACTGACCGCAAGTATAGATCTTTTCCTACTAAATAGGTTTCTCCCGTATCTCCCAAACCGTTTTTTTTCCAACTGCGATCTTCCGTCAGCACTCTGTCAATTTCATCCGCGGGTAACTGGATCGCCAATATTCCCACCCGCCTATCTCCGTCATAAATTGGACCCGCGATAAAAGCAGCAGGTGCGTTGTAAGAAGGACGATAAAACTCAAAATCAATCAGCTGAATTGCCCCGCGATCAGGGTTGTCTCTGACTTTTTCAACTATCTGAGCCAAATTACTGCTACGATAAGGTCCTGTATAAAGACTGGTAGCATAGTCTGTTTCTTTATAAACAGAATAAACTATATCTCCAGTCTCGTAATCGACCAAAAACAAATCATAGTAACCGTATCGTTTAATTAGGTTGCGAAACAGTTCATGGTGGCGTTGGTGAACTTGACTGTATTTGCTGTCATCATCAGCACTTATGAGTTCGTCCTTTTTGCCAACAGGATTGGGATTGCTGGCAATATATTGATACTGTAGATAAAGAGATTCTGGCGCTAGGGGACGATAGGTTTCATATACGGGAGTGCCATCAATGTTTTTAGCTAATCTGGGCATAAATTCCCGTTCGTAGTAATCTTGAACTTGCTGCGATTGGTCTAACGAAATCGAGGTTGTAGACAAAAAATCGTATTCTTGATCGAATTCCTGCATCGCTTCTACTACCATGCGATTTTCACATAGAGTTTCGATTTGATTGCGCAATAGAGCCAAATAAGATTCAATTTGATAGGTTTTGGATGCCCTAACGCTAGTTAACTGCTCAAAAATGCGATCGCTCAAGATACTGCGTGCCTTATTCCAGCTAATATAGCCCACTACCAGGATCGAACCCAGACTGGCTACTAGCAGCATGATTTGTAGCTTGGACTTAATACTAAGCTTTAACATTTAACATTTAACATTAAGCATTTATCATTTTTCAAACGATGTGTTGGTTAATGCTACTTTTTGTCCATTCACGACTGATTAGATTAACAAATTGTTGTAGCGGAATTTACTATAACTTTTTTTTTATTTTATAACCTGTAAAGGTTACTACTTATTAATGTCTAAAATTATGCTTTTCATTATTTTGAAAATTAATGTTATGTCTTCAATGACAAAATGACTTTTTGAAGAACAAATAGCAGACGATATCGAAGATAAAACACAGACTTTATGACTTTTAGTCTTTTGCTTCAGATCTTTTTACATCTAAATTTTCAGCAAAATAGATCGTGTTGAGACGATTCGGTTATCAAAAAACATATGCTTGAAATTTTATAATAACAACGAATGTTAGCGATTTAGTTCCAAAATTCATCTAAATCAACCTCTTCAATTTCTTTTTGTACCTGCTGGAAATAATTGCTTTTAGTAAGCATAGCGACTTCTTTTTCTCGTTTGTTATGGTCGATTTCGATCTTTAATTCTTTTAATTGCTTTCTTAATTCCGTTTCGCGACGTTTGCGTTCTGTAATATTTTGCACGATACCTTCGTAATAGAGAACTTTTCCGTTATCGTCTTTCACTACCCGCGCATCAATCTGCGTCCAGATAATGCTGCCATCTTTGCAGTAGCAACGATACTCAAAGTCTTTAGCTTTACCTTGTTTGGTCATTAGTTCCCTAAACTCGGCTCGTTTTTCGGGATCGACGTATACCTGTTTGCCGATATTGGTAATACTCTCGACTAATTCTTGTGGCGAGTCATAACCGTAGATGCTTGCTAGTGCAGGATTGACGCTGAGGTAGTAACCTTGAGGCGAAGATTGGAAGATTCCTTCGAGGGCGTTTTCAAAGATACTGCGGTAGTTTTCTTCGGCAATACGTAAAGCTTCTTCGGCACGTTTGCGATCGCTGATATCAAAAATCACCCCATCGAGATAGATCGGATTTTGTTTGGTATCGAAGACTGCTTTACCTCGTTCGTAACAAGAGCGAATACTGCCATCGTGATGTATCAAACGATAATCAATAATATATGGTTCTTGCTTAACGATCGCTTCCTTGATCGCAGTTTTAACTAAATTTAGATCGTCAGGATGAATAATACTGCTATAGGTTCTAACTTTGCTATCGATAAAGTCTAAAGCAGGATAACCAGATATAGTGGTGATCGAATCACTAATGTAAGTCATCGTCCAGTTAGCATCGTACTGACAGCGATAAATCGCCCCAGGAATATTATCTACCAAACCCCGAAAGCGTTCTTCGCTGGCTTGCAAAGTGTCAAAGGTTTCTTTTAATTGTCCTGCCATCGAGTTAAACGAACCCGCCAAAGTATCCACTTCGGCGATCGCACTACGATTTACCTGTTGGTCTAAATCCCCCTTGGCTATTTTATCCGAAGCATCAGAAATGTTTAAAATAGGGCGTGTTACCCGACGTGCGGTAGCAATACCAACCGCGATCGCGCCTAGTAAGGCAGCAGAACACAATAAAACTGTATTGCGGGTATTTTTGTGTATTTGTGCCATAAAGTCTTTTTCTGGCACTACCACCACCGTCAGCCAGTCTATACCTCGTCCATCATCGAAAGGCATTATCTGTATATAATGACTTTCGCCATCGAGATTCATTTGCAGTTGTTGATCGCGATTGATTTGAGAAAAATCAACAAACTGTCGTTTTAAAAATTGAGCGGTTTGGCTGACAACTATACTATGAGCGTTGGTAGCAGACAATCTTTGAATTTCGCGATCTTCTCCCTCACCAGTGATCACAAAAGGTTCTGAAGATGCTGAACTAGCAATTAAATCTCCTGAACGTTCCATAATAAAGCTTTCACCATTGGGACTGATAGTAAGATTTTGTAGATAGTCAGTTATACGAACTAGACGAAGATTCATTGAAATTACAGCTTCCAACTGACCCTCAGCATCGTACACGGGTTTTATGGGTGAAATTTCCAATGAACTATTCTTACGGGAAGCCGAAGCAAAAATAGGACTCCAGCTAGACTCATTTTTAGTTCCCTCTTGATACCAAGGACGTTCGCGAGGATCGTATTCGCCAGCTTTAAGCAGTTCTTGAGGATTCCCCTCATCATCTAGTAGATAAGTTTCGCGGTTGGGTGCGCTAGCTTGGGTTCGGGCTTTATACTGAACCGTACTATCATCTCGACGTTCCACGCCGATAAATTCACCTTTTGCCGTTCCTAGATAAAGATAATTGTCTAATTTCTCTCGTTCTACCACTTGCCAGAAATAGCGTCGCAAACCATCGGGATCGTCTAAGCTTAAATTGCCACTCTTTAAAGCTGCATAAGCCATCTGAACGATCGCCTGTGGCTGACTAAAATAATCGAGGACGTGCTGAGAAATGTGATCGCTTTTCTCTTCAATTAACTGATTTGCCAAATCCTTAACAGCCTGTTGTCCGTTGCGAAAAGAAATATAACCCACCAAACTAACGGCAGTGACAATTTGCAACACAAACGGCACAACTAAGGTAGTTCTTAAACGAAATTTTCTCTTCATTAAAAATGTTTAATGTTAAATGATTAATAATTATCGGGCAGCATGAACACCCTGCACGGCGTTAACGGCAGATTCGATTGCTCCCTGTATCCAGCGAGTTTCAAACTTACTGCAATGGTCGCCCGCAAAATAAACCCGACCTTCAGAAGCAACAATATCATCAAAGCTAGACATCGTACCAGGTTCAAATAATGCGCCTACGCCTCCTGCATAGGGATCGTTACCCCAATGATGGTAAACAGCAACTTCAAAAGTGCGATCGATTTGGGTATGGATTTCTCTGAGGTTTTCAATTGCCTGACGGATTAAATAATCGCGAGGCAAACTGGCAAAAGCTTCGGCATCTCTACCCCAAGTATAGCTAGCCAACAGCGCACCTCGACCCGTTTCTTTGCCGTGTTGGGGATAGTAAACGTTGCGAATTGGTAAATCTGTTACCGTACCGCCTCCGTGTATGCCGTCATCGTCTTCCCAAAATCGAGAACTGCACTGAATGAATATTTTCGAGGATGAGTCGTAGTTAAGCTGGCGAATGGCGCGACGTTTGCGGGGTGAAAAAGAAGGTGTCACTTCTATATGTCGCATCAGACTAAAAGGAATAGTAACAATCAAATAGTCTGCCGTTTCTTGAAATCTTCCCGCTAAGGTGTCATAGGTTACGGTGACTTTATTCGGAGCATTTTCGATCGCCTCCAAAGATGCACCAAAGCGAATATATTCTTTCAAACTAGGCAGAAAAGCATTGGGCAAAGCATCCGAACCATCCACCAGATAAACCATATCGGAGAAGGTACTAGAATGTTCGTGGTGGAGATAGCTGACAAAAGAAGAATTCATCCGCGACTCCACGTTACCCATAATGCCTAGTAATTCGGTCGCCCCTTCCGACCAACCAGAATGACGCAAAAAGCCCCGTAGAGAAAAGCGATCGTATTCTTGAATTATTTCTTGCCAGGCACTATCTCCTTGCTCCTCAACGCGATCGTAAAGAGGCTTGAAAGTCTCTTTTAATAAATCCTCTGGATGCTTACCCTGTTCGTGGGGATGAACGTCAAACTCAAACTTCTGCGGATCGAACTCTCTACGCCGTACCCGCTTACTCTGAAGATAAGCATAGGCTTTGGGGTTATAAAGAATAAACGGCTCGGTTTTAAGACGAAAACGCTTAATATACGCCATCGTCAGGTCGTGACTCTTGGGGATACGCATCGCTCCCATTTCCGCCCGCAATCCTGGTGCTAGACCCTCTCTGACCGTATAAATCCTGCCTCCCACACGATGTTGTGCTTCGAGAATCGTAATCTGATGACCAGCCCTACGCAACAAATCTCCTGCGACTAATCCAGCCATCCCCGCACCGACAATTACAATTTTCTTCGGACGACTGGCTTTAGCCTCCAATCCCTTCTCAATTACGTTCAACATTTATCGTTTAATTCTTCAAATGTTCACCCTCGACAATAACCTCAACGGGGACAAAGGGCTTGCCCGCATGTACCCCCGCAACGGTTTTGTCTGGCAATGTTCAATGCTCAATGTCATTACCAAGTGTCAACGCTGTCACCGCCAGCAATCCACTCTTCTAAATTGCGATCGCTTTGCGCCACATTAAATAGATGCAGTCCAAAATCATTTGATAAGTCCTGACAGACTCTAATCCCTCTAACGCTATTCCCCTTAGCATCTAAAGGAGGGGAAAAGGTACCGATGCCTAACTTATGAGGAACAACGGCAGTAATTCCGCCACCGACACCGCTTTTGGCGGGCATTCCTACCCGATAAGTCCATTCTCCCGAACCGTCGTACATCCCACAAGTTAACATCACGCTAATTACGTCCTGCACGTAGCGTTCGTCGATCGCTCTTTCTTTAGTTACGGGATTAACTCCACCATTAGCTAAAGTTGCTGATAACATGGCTAAATCTTTGGCATTAACCATAATCGAACACTGTTGGAAATAAAGATCCAAAGTCTCATCGATCTTGTCGCCCACCATGCCAAAGTTGAGCATCAAATAAGCCATAGCGCGGTTGCGATATCCCGTTGCTTTTTCTGAGAGAAATACAGGGACATTAACATCGTGTTCCCTACCTGTATAGCGTTGGAACATTGCCAAGACCCTTTTCAGCCTTTCCGTACCGTCTTTACCTTTAACCAAATCCGCAGTGGCGATCGCACCAGCATTCACCATTGGGTTAAAGGGACGATTAGTAACCTCATCTAAGACAATGGAGTTAAAAGCCTCTCCAGTAGGTTCGACGCTGACTTTACTATTGACATACTCCCGTCCGTGGTCTTCCAATGCCAAACCAAAGACAAACGCTTTAGAGATCGACTGAATGGTAAATAGTTGCTGACAATCTCCTACCTCAAACACCTGTCCATCTTTAGTAGCAACACAAACACCAAACCACTCAGGTTTTGCCAAAGCTAATTCAGGAATATAGTCTGCAACCACGCCATCATCTATCGACTGATATTTTTCATGTAGATCGCTAAGGTAATTACGGAAGGGAGAGGTTACAGCAGTAATCGAACTAGCAAAAGACTGTAAATTCTCAAAA
>JBCCDL010000024.1:0-18415 GCA_039030815.1 Cyanobacteria bacterium P01_A01_bin.83
ACTCTATGAGAAACTAGGCTTTGCAGAAAGAGGGTTTGAATTTAGAATGGATCTACCTATTTCTGAGATTTAATTTTAACTATGCTTTATTTACTATGCCAATTTCATTTATGATAAAAAACTAACCTAATCAGAACTTACTCATTTTTCAGCTATGGTCAAGCAAACTATTTCTGTCTTGGTAGAAGACGAGGCAGGGGTTTTAACGAGAATTGCAGGATTATTTGCTCGTCGTGGATTTAATATCGAAAGCCTGGCAGTTGGTCGTGCTGAACAGGGAGGAATTTCTCGGATTACGATGGTTGTACCTGGAGATGAGAAAGTTGTGGAACAACTAATCAAACAGCTATACAAATTGGTTAGTGTTTTAAAGGTACAGGATATTAGTAAACAACCTTGCGTCGAAAGGGAATTGATGTTAATTAAGGTTAGCGCTTCTGCTTCTACTCGTGCCGAGGTAATTCAAGTAGCACAGATTTTTCGCGCTAGGGTTGTCGATCTTTCCGAAGAGGCTTTAACTATTGAAGTTGTGGGCGACCCAGGTAAAATCGTGGCAATTATTCAGATGTTAAACAAGTTTGGGATTCGTGAAATTGCTCGCACTGGAAAAATTGCTCTGGTCAGAGAATCGAAAGTTAATACAGAGTATCTCAAGTCCTTAGAAGCTAAAGTAACTTTATAGTTAAAAATTTCTAGGTGATATTTAACTCAATCCTGCAATTGAGCCAAATATCCCAACTTTGTTAGTCTAAATTGGATTAAGTTTAACTTTGGCATACAGCGAATTTAGCGGTCATAAAATTTTGCGCTACTAGTATTTGATAGAGGTTGATATCTGTTTCTATTAGGCAAGCGTGACCACTCTGGGGTAATACTGTCATCTGTGATTGTGGTAAAAGATTGACTAATTTTTGCGCTTCTGCCACCGAAGGCAGGAGGTCATCTGCTGCTCCCGCAATAATTAGACTGGGAATTGTTAAACTTCGCAATTCTTCATCCAGGACTGTAAAATCTCTTAATAAAGACAATCTCCAGCTAACTACATGAGGTGGCAAAGCTTTCATGCTTTCAACCAAGCGATCGCGATCACAATTATCAATTCGATGTAGCTGAGCCAGAAAAGGCAGTAATCCCACGGCAGAGTAGCGGTGTACCCAAGATGGTACCAAAGAGGTGATATTGGCTCCCCAGCTCAATATAGGCAGATGATTGAAGGAGGAAGCAGGATTGACTAAAATTAGCTTATTGAACATTCTAGGAGCAGCTAAGGCAGTTTTTAAAGCCAAGCAACCTCCAAAAGACTCCCCACACAAGTAAACCTCTTGATTAGTTTTGGTAGCTAACTCAGATTTAATTAAGCTGATGGTATCTTGAGCCAAATCCTGCCAAGTACTATAATTGTCGGTGCGAATTGATAGGCATCGTAGATCGAAATTAGCCGCTAGATCCTGGGACTGTCTTTGCAACAGTCTACCCGTGCCATCCATTCCAGGTAAATAGACAAATAGAGGAGCATCTGGATTTGTTTGCTGGGGATCAATAAATTCTACGCTGAGTTCAAAGCTCATGAGGATATTAAGTATTAAAAATAAAGCTTATTATTTATTAATTATTGTTAATTATCCGTCATTAATTGACAGGGATCGATTTCAATACTCTTTTCTTAAGATTGTCAGAATTAGCATGGATAAGGTTCTAGAAAAAACCTTGAATGAACCAATATTATTCTAAGGGCAATCTTGAAGGTTTAATTACTGGTATATTCTTTTAATAACATCCTTCTTTAAGCAAATCTGTGATTTGATTCTGACAATACTCAGTCAAATCAAGAGCGAGGTATTTTGCTTGTCTGCCTTTATATTCTCGTTTTTGAGCTGCATTAATCAAGTAGGGTCTACCGATCAAAACCTGAACCCGATGGTAAACCAGCATCGGATGTAAGCCTTTACGTTCAAAAAAAGGTTCATCGCGATCAAACTGCTTCAGCCAGCGAATCGGAATACTAGGATAATTAGTTTCATCCAAAGAAGCGATCGCAACAGGTAAAACAGCCAGATTAGCTACCTGAGATTGCCAAGCCAAATGAGCAAAACCACGATGAAACCGATTAATTTGGTAGGGTGCAGTAGGTTCAATCATGGGTTTTGTTCCTTCAGGAAATAATCCTACCCACTGCCTAGAAGTCAAAAGTTCATTCGCCTGAGCAAAAAACTGCTTTTGCCTATTGTCGGCTTCAGCCAGAGGAAAACATCCCAAAGAATCAACAATCTCTCGGACTAATGGAGTCTGCCCCATGTAGTGATGACAGGCAATTCGTAGAGTATTGGGGATGGTTTTGATTAAGATGGGAGCATCGAGAAAACTTCGGTGGTTACTAATCACGATTGTCGGAATTTCTTGAGGAATCCGCTGAGTATAAGATTGGATTATGTCAAGTTTGATAGTTGATATTAAAGACTGAGCAACCAAGCGAGGTATAAAAGATAACATTGGATTAGATTATTGACGTATTTGTACCCAGAGGTACTCAAAACCTTAATTGCATTGCCAAATCAAGATTATTTACAGTATGAAGCAAGATTTAATATTTAACAAAAGTTTCAGATTTGGCAAGATTTCAAGAGCTATAGTTAGTACTGAACTATAGCTTTCAATCTTTACTAAATACTTCAAATCACCTTGAAAAGCCTGATTGGTGACTTAGCAAGCAGTATTTACGATCAATTCTTCTGTTAAATCACAATGTGTTTTGCTTGAATTACCTTGAGCTATTATCATGAACGGCTGCCGACTAATGCTGCTCAATACTATCGAGGTCTATAAAAGCAAACTTAATATCATGTTCAGCTTGCTCCAGTCGCGTTTTGTAATCACTGTTTGTAGCCTCTGCTTTAGACAAATTATCAATTGTTAATTGTTAATTGTTAATTGTTAATTGTTAATTGTTAATTGTTAATTGTTAATTGTTAATTGTTAATTGTTAATTGTTAATTGTTAATTGTTAATTGTTAATTGTCAATTGTCAATTATTGAACTCTGTTTTTTCGTCTTAGGAATAACTTTGATTACTGTTGTATAAAGGTAATTAAATTGATCTCAATCAATTTAACCTGGCAATATTTTGGGAGTTGATGGTAACAAAGTTAGAGATCGCCTAATTATTGCAGCAATTATCTTGGTTCCAATTTGTCTATTGTGTAAAATGCTATTATCCAATTGTGACAAGTTAAGAAAACCTAGAATTAGTCAACTACACGCCCGTTCTAAGGGGCAAGCATCTAAAAGAGACTTTGGGCGATAAGACCCCCTGTTATAGTGTTTAAATTATTAGTTAACTTTATATATGGAATGTCATCAAGGGATAAGCGAATTGGGTCGCTAAGCGGTCGGCATCACACCATTTTTAACTAAGCTACTAAAAATCTTTGAAAGCTAAAAGCTAAAAGCGGTGCAGCGCGCACATGCGGGCAAGCCCTTTGTTGGGGGTCTCCCCGCAGAGCCGAAGGCTCAAGTACAGAGGCTACCGCCTCAGAGTCAGCTTCGCTGACGATGGCGCGTAAGCGCCGTTCTAGCGACGCTTCGACGCTTCGCGTCGTGCAGCGACTGCGCCAAGAAGCTAAAAGCCAGTTGGCAAATAATACACAACCTTAACTTGTCACCAATGGCTATTATCTTATTCCTTTAATAAGTTAAGAATTCGAGCAGCCAGATTGCCTGTATATATGTTGAATTTAGGGTAATAAAAGAAATAAAAAACTTAATTAATAATCGATAAGTGTAATCCATATAACATAAATTAAATACTGATTTAAAGAATCATCTTAACATTGCTAAATTTCATCTATACTTAGCTAGAAGCTTAATGCTGAATAACTCAGGTATAACGATGATTTAAGAGTTTTAGATGGCAAAGAAAATCTGGTCGTTGGCGATTCTATTGTTGTTGAGTTTTGTTATTACCATCAACTGGCACAAAATACTGTCAATCGCTTCTTACAATTCAGCTCAAAATAGAGAACGTCCGATCATAATTGGCTATAGTAATTGGGCTGGTTGGTGGCCTTGGGCGATCGCTGAATCGGAAGGCTTATTCGCTAAATATGGAGCTAATGTAGAACTGAGATGGTATGACGACTATACTAAGTCGATGGAAGATTTAGCAGCAGGCTACATTGATGGTAATTGCCAGACTCTCAACGATACGATTAGCTTTGCTGTAGATGCAGTAAAAGGCGAGGTAGTAGTTCTAGTCAACGATAATTCAGCTGGCAATGACAAGATTATTGCAGCAGCAGGGATCAATGAAGTTAAGGAATTAAAGAATAAGCGAGTGGCAGTTGAAGCAGGGGTAGTTGATGATTTTTTGTTGACTTTGGCGCTGGAGAGAGAAGGCTTATCTCGTAGTGATGTTGTAATTGTCGATTTAGAAACAGGCGCTGCGGTGGAGGCTTTTGTAGCTGAACAAGCAGATGCCGTGGGTGCGTTTCCTCCTTTCTGGTTAACGGCTTTAAAACGCAAAGGAGCGACCGAAATTACTTCTTCGGCAGCTTTTCCTGGGGCAATTCCTGACCTTTTGGTAGTTACACAAGAGCTGATAGATCGTCAGCCAGAGCAAGTTCAAGCTTTAATTAATACCTGGTTTGATATTTTAGACTTTATGTCTACCAAACCGCTTCAAGCTGAGCGAATTATGTCACAAAGAGCTGGAGTTAGTTATGAAGAATTCCAGCTTTTTAGGGCGGGAACTAAAATATTTACAATTGAAGAAAATTTAGAGGCATTCAGTGAATTTAACGATATGAAATCGATGCCTTATGCTGCACGCAAAATTGCTGAGTTCATGGAAAATAACCTCAAATCTTTTAATAAACAACCTAATCTGACCAAAATTTTTAATAACAGTTTTGTAAATACCTATGTACTTCAGTGATCGGACAGATAAATCTTCTGTAGCTAAAAACCACAAGCATATCTGCCCTAAATGTGGTTTTGAGAATCATACTGCGGCTATTTATTGCGAAATTTGTTTCTATCCTTTAAACGTTTCTACATATCCTCCCCAAAAGTCCAATTCTCCTAAACCACCACCTGTCAAAAAACGAAATCAACCAACAAAAAGTTTCTCACAAGAGTTACAGCGACCCAGCGTCATTAGCGGCTTGTTAGTTTTAGGTTTTGCGATCTCTTTGTGGATTAACTATTTTGTCTCTCTACGACCAGCATATTTGGCTTCTGCTACAGGAGAAGGAGATCGGATTGCTTTGTATGAATCTATGAATCAGGTTAGAAATGTTCCTGATGGCTTGTTTAGCTATGGAGGAGCATTATACTTTGCCTCATTAGTGGCTCATGGAATTAACGATGTCGTGATGCAAAATCACCCCAATTTTAATTTGAGGTATACCAAGCCCAAGAATCAAGACCAAAGCTATGCTAATGGAATCAGAATGCTTTTAGATGGTGAACTTAGTTTTGCGTTCAATGGTCGCCCCTTAACAGATGCCGAATATTCTCAGGCAAATCTCCGTGATGTTGCTCTTCAGCAAATTCCTATTGCGATCGATGGTGTTGTATTCTTTGGTAATAATGAGATTTCAGTTGATAATTTGGGTCTTGAGCAGGTCAAAGCTATTTTTACGGGAAAAATAACCAACTGGAAGCAATTGGGTGGAAAAGATTTACCCATAACTCCAGTACTTCTAACACCAGAAAATTTAGAAATTCTTGGTTTTCAAGAAGTTCCACCGCTTCCTTTAAGCACTAGCTATGTAGCTAACTATACTTTGGCATTACGTAAAGTGATTGCCACTCCTGGGGCGATTTCCTTTGCGTCTGCTTCTTTGGTTAAAGATCAACAGACAGTTAAAGTCTTTGGTTTAGCCGAAGGCAATTCTAGCAATTATGTGTTGCCCTTTGTCGCAGGCAAGACTAATTTGGAACTATTCAAAAATGGCAGCTATCCTTTAACCCGCCGTTTGTTTGTCGTAATTCGCCGTGATGGGACTCCCGATCAGCTAGCAGGTAAAGCCTATATCCAGATGTTACTTTCTAACCAAGGACAAAAAATAGTTGAATCAGCAGGATTTGTGCCTCTTTACGGGGAAGAATAATCTTCATAATCAGTTAAATTATGATCACTTGGTCAATGTATTTGCAAAGTAAATTCATTTAATGGTAGAAGTTATCTTTTGTTAGTTGAAGGTATTGACGCGATCGCTAACTAAGCAAAAACAGAAAATAGCCCTAGATCTATTGCATTTATTATTTGTCAACAAACTATGATACAACGAGAAGTGGGAATGTTGGACTAGTTATATCTTCAAATTTGGAGATGCAGATAAATGGGGAGAAATTCCTTACGAACAGCTTGTAGACATTGCAGCACTGATTACTTCTGGACTAACGCGATCGCAAGCTAGTATTAAAGATACTAAAGTTTTACTCCAACAAATAGAACGTTGGGTAACTCAATCAGGGGAAAACTAGTTGAGGTAAGAGAATCTAAGCGGCGTACCGAGTGGTATCCTGCTTGTTTGATTGATACAAAGTTTCAAATAGCTTGATTGGTAGTTTATTCTCAGCAGGTAGCCGATTTTTAGTTAGTGCGCTCTGTTTTAGTACTACTTTATAGGCTATTTTTAGCCTTATTTTTAGTACAATTAAGAGGAAAATTATATTTAAAATCACCATGCCTCAGTTAAAAATTAGTTTAGATGGGGAATATCTTGATTTTGTCTCCCAATATCGCGAACACGGATTCGATAGCAAATCAGCAATTGTTGAAGCTGCCATAGCCAAATTTAAGCATTCTTTGCAAGAGCAAAAATTACTCGAATCAGCACAACTCTATCAAGAGCTTTATGAAGAAGATCAAGACTTACAAGAATTAACCGATGATGCAGCGGGTTTATGTCTGGAGTAGACTTTCAACCGCAGCGTGGTGCAATCGCATTGTTTGATCTTAATCCTACAAAAGGGTCACAAACAAGTAAAATTAGACCTTGTATTGTGGTAACAAATGATGTCTATAATTCCAGACTTAAAGTTATTCAGGTCGTACCTGTTACCGATTGGTCGGCGAAAAAAAGTCGCATCGTTACTAATATTACTTTGATTCCCAACAAAGATAATGGCTTGAGTAAAAAGTCTATTGCCGATTGTTTGCAAACTAGACCAGTAGACTACACGAAGCGCTTTATTAAGTATAGAGGGCAGCTAAATCTAGGTACTTTGCAGCAAATTGATCGTGCTTTAGCTATTGTTTTTGGCTTGACTTGAAAGCGATCGCTGATTCGTTAAAGATTGCAGCTAGAGTTCTTTTCAGGAAGTCTTTCTCCAGCATTGTTAGTTCGATATGCAGTTAATATAACCTTGCCAGACTCCGTCACCTTAACTCCTCTAGCTGGTTGAATTTTACCTTGGGCTGTCTTAATAGGGACAGAAAAAGAGGAAGTAGAATCATTACTGCCATCGACATAAATACTGCTTGAATCTAAAGGTAGTCCTGGTTCTGGGGGAATACCGCCTTTACCTGAAATAGTAAAACTTCCTTGGGCTAATACTTCTCGATTCGCTCTACAGGCTTGAGCTACTGTTTGTTCTGGTACAACTATGTTAGTTGGTAGTTCTGTCGTTCCCTGAATTGGATTGATATCTGAAGTAGTGATCTCAACAGTACCATCCAACCCGCTAACTTGAGAACTAGCGTTTATATCATTAGTGAAAGGATTCAAAGAGCGCTCTTCAATACCGAGTAATTATTCAGCATTAATAGTAATATTGCCTCCCTGTCCTTGTTCTGCACTGGCGATGATATCGTTGTTACCTTCAGGAAAAGCAATGATAAAGTTTGTATCTATAGCTAAGTTACCACCGTTAGCGTTACCAAAAGCTTGAGCTGAAATAAGACTATCATCTTGCAAAATTAAATTTTTGTTTACTTTAACTGTTCCTGCATCGATAGTACACAGAGAAAGAGATAGAGAAACTTTAACCACGGTAGTATTGAGAGAGAGAATAAAGCTACAAATTTAACAATACTACTGTTTTCAGTTTTTTTAGCAACTAGTTTCAATATTTTTTGGGGTTTTCAATAAATATGTTGGGCATGGATATTATGGTTGCTGCCAAAATTCCAGCGATCGCTCCTGCTTCAATATCTCTTTGTCTCCGTTGAGTTGGCTCGATTGTCCAACACTGATCATCGTTGAGACAACTTCTAGATTTGACGCGATGGTTTGCTTCCCCGACGATTCCTCCTATTGCACCCATAATACAAATATACAATATTACTCTTGGGGCAACAGGAATGGAGCGAATTTTATTGATCAGACTATGATTATTCTTTAAAGGTGGTTGAGTTTTAGGATTTGAGCGGCGAAGGTACATTGGTTTTTAAAATTCTACTTTCTCATAAGCTACCCTCGATAATTCTTTCGCGTCTGTGATTTTAAGCTTGACTGCGCTTTTGCCTCTAATATTGAGCGCGAGCAAAATTGAGCGATCGCGTCGTTTCTCGCGCTGCTAAAGCAGTTCCTCAACTCTATGACCTACTTGATGAGAGATAGTCGTTTCAAATAAAAATTGAAGATGAGATATCTTACTCCCCAGTTTCCAGTCTCTGTTAACAAAGCAGTGAGTGACTACTATCATTTAAACGAAATAATCAGTTTTTGCTCCCTTGTCTTTGTTTCAGGCTCAAATGTAAACAGTCTACCCTGTAAGGTCCTCAGTCTCCCGAAACGATAATCTATACCACGAAGATATTAATTAGAACGACTATACATTTGACGCTGATTTTCCTCCTTTTGTTACCAGAGATTTTTTATTATCAAACAGCGGAATCTTCACCAAAAAACAGGTGCCAATATTAAGTTCGCTAGTAACAGAAATTTTACCGCCATGACGTTTAGCGATCGCAGCAGAAATAGCTAAACCTAAACCCGTACCTCCTTCTCGCCGCGACCTAGCTTTATTGGCACGCCAAAAACGGTCAAAAACTTTGTTAACTTGGTCAGGAGCAATCCCAATACCTGTATCTCGCACACTGATTACAGCGTAGCGACTCTGGCGGTATAAATCTAAACTAACTCGTCCTTCGTCAGGGGTATATTGCAAAGCATTTTCTAATAAATTAGAAAAGAGGCGAGATAATTGAGGCGTGTCACCTAATACTGTTAATTCATCCCTAAATTTAGATTGGAAGACAATTTTTTTCTCATTTGCCAAAGGTTCCAACAAGACAAAACAGTTTTGGAGAATCTGATTAAGAATTATGGGGGTTAATTTACGTTCGGCAACAGGTAGGTCAGAATCAGCGTCGGCGCGGGCTAAAAACAACAAATCTCCTAACATTTCGCTCATCTGGAGAGTCGCACCAGAAATCGCCTCTAGCTTCTTGACATCCTTGGGATGAACTCGCTCAGGGTGAGTCCGCATAATGTCTACGGAAGCTTTAATGGCAGTCAAAGGACTCCGCAGCTCATGAGAAGCATCGGCAGTAAATTGTTTTAACTGCAAAAAACTAGCTTCAATTGGTTCAATTGCCTTGCGCGTTAACCAGAAACCCCCTAAAGCGATTAGGATCAAAGTCAGCATCCCGCCAATCAGTAAGATCTGAAATAGTTCCTCCTGCGCCGCTTCCAATTCTTCTAACGATTGACTAGCTCGAACAAAGCCAATAGTTGTTCCTGGTTCGTTGGGCTGAGAGAGAATCGCGCTTAAGGTATGAGTACGGGCGATCGCCTCTGTTCGCTGTTGACGAATATTTCTGGTGCCAGTTTCAGGAGGAACGTTACCTAATTCAATCAATCCTTTACGACCAATCAAATTACCCTCAGCATCAAACCATTCCAAGCTTTGCTGATCGCGATTAAAAATATCACGCCAAGCAGCAATCGTTTTTTGGGAATCAAGGTGTTTTTGACCATTCTCTTTAACCGCAGGCAGAGATTGTGCGGCAAATTGAGCCAAGGTTAGGATACGTTTGTTTAATTGCCGATCTAGATTCTGACTAAACAATACGTAAACCCCGGAGCCAAAAATACCCAAAATAGCTGCCATGACGATAACGTAATAAAGCAACAAGCGCGATCGCAAGCTGTGATACATAGTGATTCAACCTAGTTATGAAACCTGTTGGGGTTCTTCTTTCAGACGATATCCTAAACCATAAACAGTCTCAATTAAGTCATGAGGCGCTCCTGCTGCCTCTAATTTTTGCCTCAATCCTCTAATGTGAGCCTTAACGGTAGCTTCTTCTGGCACCTGTTCAAAAGACCACAAATGTTCTAGGATTTGAGCGCGACTAAATACACGACGACCATTACGTAAGAAAAACTCTAAGAGCTTATATTCTTTTGGGCTTAGGGGCAATAGCGCATCCTGATAAAATACTTCACAACTACTAGGATCTAAGCGTAAGTTTTCCCAGGTTAAGACTGGCGGTAAGCTACTGGTACCACGACGTAACAAGGCGCGAATGCGAGCAGATAATTCATCTAGTTCAAATGGCTTGACTAAATAATCATCGGCACCAGCATCCAAGCCTTCAATTTTATTTTCTAAAGTGTCCTTAGCTGTGAGCATCAGAATTGGAAGATCAAAGCCTTTTTTTCGTAGTTTTTGGCAGAGGGTAATTCCATCCATCTCAGGTAACATGACATCAAGTAATACCATGTCATAAGTAAAAACATCTAGAAGATCCCAGGCACTTTGACCATCGTATACTGCCTCTACAGCGTAATGCAGATCACTAAGATATTCAACGATCGCATCACTAATCCGCTCGTCATCTTCTACTACTAAAATTTTCATACAATTTTTCCTAACTAAACTTATTTATGGGGCTGGTCATCGGTACACCGCCTTAAAAGGACGGGGCTGACATCACGACTTCATTAATCTTAAATTTGGTTACACTCTGGCTATAGTATCGTAAGCAAATCAAGAACAACAATCAAGTTGCGATCCCTTCGGGGTGCGCGGAGCGCAATCATGTAGCACTGGTCATAACTAAACAAAAATCTGAATCAATGATTAATTCAAGGTTGATTGTAGGGTTAGCCGAATTTCAAAATCTTTTAATTCTCCTATGATGAGAATAGTGTAAATAAAAATTAATAAACAATAACTTTTATGGGACTATTTGGTCTAGGCAAGTCAGCCACAATTCCTGCTCCATCCGAAGCATTACCAGGTCGTAGTCAAGCTATGCCCGTACCTGAAAAACACCATGTTAATGGAAATCCCCTCAAGCCTCCTTTTCTTGAAAACATGGAACAGGCTGTATTTGGTCTAGGGTGTTTTTGGGGAGCAGAGCGAAAGTTTTGGCAGCAGCCAGGTGTATACACTACAGCAGTTGGCTACGGGGCTGGTCACACTCCCAATCCTACCTACAAAGAAGTTTGTTCGGGCATGACTGGACATAATGAAGTGGTGCTAGTGGTTTACGACCCAGATAAAATTAGTTACGAAGAACTACTAAAAGTATTTTGGGAAAGCCATAACCCTACTCAAGGAATGCGTCAGGGTAATGATCGCGGCACTCAATATCGTTCAGGAATTTATACCTACACTCCTGAGCAAAAACAGTTAGCAGAAGCTTCATTAAAAACATATCAGCAAGAATTAAGCAAGGCTGGATATGACCCGATTACTACAGAAATTATTGAGGCTCCCGAGTTTTACTATGCCGAAGACTATCATCAGCAGTATCTAAGCAAGGTACCAAATGGTTATTGTGGTTTGGGCGGAGTGGGAGTTTGTTATCCTGCTAATCAAGTTCAGTCGTAGTAGATATAGCCGTACAAAATTAAATTAGGACAAAGTTTATTTGATTGCTCGTAGGTAATGGGTAATGGGTAATAGGTAATAGGTAATAAATGTCAAATGCGCATATTCGTATTGCTATGACAATTGTGAATTGAGTCACATAGTCACAGGCATCGCTTTGGAATAGTCGTATTTAAGAAATTGCTAAGAAGGTTGGGTATCAAAATATTACCCAACCTTTTTTTGCGAGTTTGTTTGATTAATTTATAGCAACTGAACTTTAAATTAGGACATCTTTGTAATCTCTTTGCGCCTTTGCGCGAGATAGTTATTTAACTTCTTAAGCTTTACTTCGACTGCTGTGTAGTGTCAATTTGAACAAGATTAAATCATCGCAAATTGCTCTCCTGTAACTGTATCAGGAACAGAGCTATTGGTGATATTGATATCATCCAAAGTCACTTGCTGACCAAATATATCTGTTACCAGTAAATCTTGGACACCATTAAGTGGATAGTTCCCTGACATCACAAAGCGATTATCAGACTCACGATTAAGCTCGATTAAATTACCGTTGTCGGCAATCAATTCTACACTTTCAATGGGATAACGATGATTGTTTAACCTCGTTGCCCCGTAGTAAGGATTAGTTCCCTCAATAGTTTCGACAACGATACCATCACCAATGCTGTGACCATAGGCTGTCACGTAGTCATCACCTGGTCCAACTAATTCATATTCAATATTCACCGTCCCATCAATCGGATCAGCTACTTTGGCAAAAGCCTCTGCACTCATGTCCATGCCATCAGCTCTTTCAACCAGTAGGTCTGCCACTTGAACAATAATCGGCGCAGCACCTTCTCTCTGTTTAGGACCCGATACTTGCATAAAAGCACCACTGGCTTCGGAACCATTCCATTGAATATTATTCATTGCGACAATTTTGTGTAGCTCGCTGGAGATTGGGGTATCAAATCCAGAAGCACCAATTCCCCCCGCAGGATTGGCTGCATCGTAAAAGGTAGCTCTTCCCTGATACACTTGATTCAACTCCAGTTCTGGTGCTAGATCGGCATTTTCATAGGTGTAAATGCTCTGAGAAACACTAGGACTATCAAACACAAAGCCATCAAGTTCAAAATTTTGCGGTTCAATAGTTAAAGCATCTTCTCCCGTAAAGCCAATAGTTATAGTTTCACCTGCTGAAATTTCTCGATTCCAAGCTGTATTGGCAACTACATAATTACCATTTTGATATTGTTTAAGATCACCATCCCAAAGATTGTCAATGTAGTTAGTCAAATCAAATTTTAAATTCCAAGTATCAATATTGCTGCCAGTATTGTTAGTAATGGAGATCTCACCCTGAAAGCCATTGCCCCAATTGCTGATTAAATTAAAGTCCACATCGACAGGCAAATTATCTTCTGGGGTAGTAGCAAGCTCAGTCTCAACGGACGATATACTTGAAATACCTGAGTTATCTCGATCAAGAGGCGCATCATTAGAAATCTTCAAGCTGTTATCAACTTTAGTTTCTAGTAGTTGTAAAGTTGAGTCAAATTGGAAGTTCTGGGGTGAGATAATTGCGTCATTAATCTTGTTGGCGTTAAAAGTAATGCTAGTACCTTGGTTAGCATATATAGTTTGGTTGTAGTCTACTGGCTGCAATGTATAGATATTGCCTTGGCGACTAACAATTTCTGCCCCCCATATTTGCTCAGGATAAATTTCAAACTGCGATTCAAATTTAATTGTCCAATCCCTGAGATCTTCTCCTGTATTGCTTAGATCTAATCTTCCTGTAAATCCTTGATCCCACTCTGTTTCAATCACAAAACTGGTTTGGATCAAATCCTGCGTTAATTCTTTCACTAATTTATCTCTCTCTACCCTTCATCAAAACAATAAATACCAAAGTATATCTTCATATTCTTTTCATATTACAGATAGAGCTGTGATTGAAATTAGTATTAAATTGTGATTTGCTGTTTTAAAAACGAGAAAATGAAACAAGTTAAGGGGGTATAGCAATACGTAGTGAGGTTAGGACATGTTATCAAGTATTAGTTTCACAGGAGTGACTATTTTTCATTCCTACATGGGTTGAAGAGCCTTTATCTCTCCCTTATCCCCACATGCGGAACCTTGCGGGCAAGGAATAAGATAGTTTATTTTGGGACTAGGGGACTGAGGGGCTGAGGAACTAGGAATAGTAAAATTTCACATTCGAGTCTTATAAATTATTTCGCCTGCCTACTTAGGTAATTAATTGTAGACTAATCTGAAGGAACTCTAAAATAAGCAGTCCCCGCAAAACGAATGGTTTTAAGCTTGATAGGATTTATAATCCTCTAGATAGTTGCCAATATTTCTGTACTAATTGATAACGAAAAGAGTATAGTGTACCAGAAAGATTATCTTGCTGCACTAAATAGTAATCCTTAATTAACAGTCTCAACACTGTTCTTGCCATCTCCTTATCCTTAGTATCAGGTTCAGTTTTCAGATATTGCCACAGCCTAGTAAAAGAAGTTGGGGGATTGATGGAGAGAATGTCTAGAATTTCTAAGGCATAAGGTTTTTGCTCTTCATTATAATAATTGTCAATGCGTTCGCGATAATGATCCATTTTCCAGAGATTAAGAGGACTACGCAAACATTCATTAACCGTGGCGGCAATTATTTCTGGGGTAATCTCCTCGTCAATATCCTTAAGCTGGTTAATTAAATGATGAATATAAAATGGAATACAATCGCAAATAACTGCAATATTCTCAGCAATCTCTTCTAAATTAGCCACAGCTATTGATTCCCCCTGTAACAGATTGATAGTCAATTCTGTTGCCGCCTCCAAGGATAGAGGATGTCCATCTATAGGGTACATATCATTGGTAGGATCGTTGCTATAACCAGCTTTTTGCAGATTTCTAATAATATGATGTAGTCCAATTGACCCCGAAAAAATCATCCGTACATCAGGATAAGTTTGACGCAGCGATCGCAAATTATCTAAAACTGACATCGCCGCCTGTTCGCTAAAGTTACCCAGCATATGGGACATTTCATCCCAGATCAACACCACCTGTTTGTTTTGCAGAGTAACTAAATCTTCAATAGTCTTAGTTAGTAAAATTTTCCAATGATCGGCTACAGCATCAGGAAACTGATAAGCATCAAAATAACGTCCCGTTACCTGAGTAATGTATTCCCTAACTCGGCGTGCTTTTCCCGCATCTCTCAAGTAAGTTTCAGTATCTTGCCAGATCACTTCGACAAATTCGATTGGGGTTCTAATTCCCTCTAAATCGCGATAGATTGGCAGCATCTGGGGGGTAGATTCAGCAGTCATTTTCTTAAGGATGCTGCTTTTGCCAATTCTTCTTTCACCACTAAAAATAAGACTTTGCTGCTTTAGTCTTGACCAGATCCCCTCAATTAACTCTTCTCTACCAATAACTTCGTCGGGAGGTATTTGACCTCCAGGGTTCACCTTAAAGCTGTCTTGTTTAAATTTAAAGCTCTCAATATCATCATTCCATTCTCTCTCTGGTTGAGATGCCCCATTCCAATCCAAATCCAATTCTTGGCACAGGCGAATAAAAGTATTTAAAGCAATAGGTTTGCAGTTAATAAATTTAGAAACAGAAGAACGGGATATTTCCAATCGTTCAGCGATAGAACGTTGAGTTAATTGCCTGATTGCTAAAGATTCTTCTACTTTTGATATCCAGTCACTGTTTAACTGTAATGAACTACGTGTCATATCGTTCCAAATTTATTATTAGATAACCACACAAATTAAGATTATCTTAAGGTATCATATGCAAACCAAAGACATTTCTCAATGAAATAGAAGATTTGAAAAATTTGTTTCAAGCTGATTAAATGTCGGTAAGATCAATTTTATTCTGATTTTAAATTATCTGGCTATTCAGTGCTGACGGTTACCCTCTTATCCCTCTGGTGCGGGGCTTTCAAAGGATTTACAACTTAAAAGTCTACTTCCTTCCCTGCAAGTTTATCCCAGCTATCCTTACAAAGACAAAATTTTTTGACGGTTTTCTGATGTAAGGTGTTAATAAAATCTATAAAAATTTTAATGTATGATAATTGAAATAAAAATGTAAGCTCGCCTTTCTTACGAAATTTTGAATATTTAGTTAAATATAAAATATGAAAACAGAATGGTACAAAATTCTTGGGGCTGAAGTCAATCTGCTCAATATGGGGCAACTCAACTCTTTGATCTCAACAGCCGTAAAGAAGGATTTAAAATGGATTATTGGAAACCACAATCTCAATATATTAATGGTGGGAATGGGAATGCCTCGCCAGGAAAAGTGGATTCTTGACAACATTGAAGATATTGAAGCAAATATTATTCTTCCTAGTGGAGCCTGTGCTGATTACGTAGCAGACGAGACGCCTACTCCTCCTCGCTGGATGGGACAAGTAGGTTTGGAATGGCTGTATCGGTTGGTAATAGATCCCAAAAGATTGTGGAGGCGATATTTAGTAGAACCATGGTTTTTAGCCAAGTTGTTTTTAAAAGAGTTCACTCAAAGAACAGCTTGGTAAAAATGGTTTTAAAATTGATTTTCAATAACTAAACTATTAACATCTAGAATAATCAATCTATTTGTATTTTTTGGTATTATTTATCTTTAAATTACATAGAAATTTGATGTTGCTGTTTTTCAAGCATCATCAGTTTTGCCATATTAATATTATAAAAGCATAACAAATAGCATAATATGAATTTAATTATTCATTTTTTGGTAAACCTGATTACAGTCAAGGTTTATAGAAATGATGATAATTACTATGTTTAACATTGGTAAAATTAAATAATGAATATAGTCTAAAGTCTAAATTAACCTATTGATATACATTGAGTATGAAGTACGCAGAGAAATCAAATAACCCAAAATGGATTGATAGTAAAAATCCAATAAAGATAAATGGGTTTGATTTTATCGAGCTGGCTACCAAAAATTCTTCAGAAATTATTGATCTTTTTACTAAATTTGGATTTATATTAACTGGTCGTCATCACAGCAAAAATATTCTCTTATTAGAGCAGGGAGAGGTGAAATTTGTTGTCAATGCAGAAGCGGAAACTGAGGCATCATCTTTTGAGTCTATTCATGGTTCTGGTTTTTGTAGTACTGGCTTTAGAGTTCAAAATTCTGACTTCGCTCTTCAAGAGGCTGTAAAGAAGGGAGCAGAAGCCTTTATCTGTGACGATTATGGATTACCCGCAATTAGAGGAATCGGCGGCTCAAAAATTTATTTAATTGATAGTCAGACTTCTGAACATTTTTTTGCCAGCTTTTTTGAAACTACGGTCGAGATTCCTCCCGAAAATACTCAAGTAATCTGTGTTGACCATATCACCTATAATGTATTTAGGGGTAATATGGAACCCTGGGTTAAATTTTACAAACATGTTTTTAATTTCCAAGAAATTCGTAAATTTGATATCAAAGGGAAGAGAACAGGGTTACGTAGTAAAGCTTTAATTAGCCCCTGTGGCAAAATTCGGATTCCGTTAAACGAACCACAAGACGATCAATCGCAAATTGCTGAATTTTTAAAAGAATATAATGGCGAAGGAATTCAACATATTGCTTTAGGCTGTCATGATATTTACTCTGCGGTAGATCAAATTAAACAGCAGGGAATTGCGTTTCAAAATACTCCTGATACCTATTATAATTTGATCGACAAACGTATCCCTGACCATCAAGAAGACGTAGCTACGCTCAAAAAACTGAAAGTTTTGATTGATGGCAACAAGCAGGAAGAGGGAATTTTACTACAAATTTTCACTAAAGAACTTATTGGACCGATTTTTTTTGAATTTATCGAAAGGAAGGGAAATAGAGGTTTTGGCGAAGGTAATTTTCAAGCTTTATTTGAATCTATTGAATTGGATCAAATTCGCCGTGGTGTTCTTAGCGTTGCCGAAAGTTTTGTCACCTTATCCTCAGCAGAATTAGTGAACTATGCTAATCCATCACTGGCTCAAGTGGCATTTGGCGGAGAAGAGAAAGGGATCGGACTTATTGAGTTTGAGAAGGAACATAGTTTGTTCAAATTTCTGAAGCAGTTTTCGGCAACAGAAATATCTGCGGCTAGCTTAAGCATATTTAGCATTTTATTGCATAAGTATACTAGCCAAGAGCAGTTTAAACTACGTCAATATCAGATATCAGAAGAAATCTATCAGCTTGATCTAGCTTGCAATTTGAGTGAGAAAAGTTGCTTCAAAGATTTGCTAGAATCTGCCCGTCAATTGTATGGCGATGAATTAAGCCACCAAGATAATCTGCTTGACTTTGACCAACATCCAAATGTTAGCTATAGCCTAGCTTACTTTGTGTCAGGGATATCTGATGAATATATAAATACCCTAACTCACAATCATCTGGCGAAAGGTGAAATGTGTTTAATGCTTGATGGGGATTCTAATGCCTATCTTGCTTATGATCGAAATTTGTTTGCTCATAACTTTATTGCTAATTTTAAGCGTCACTTTGGTATTTTGCTAGATAATATCCAAAGCAATTACGATCGCACCTTAGAATTTATAAATCTTACTTCTCAAATAGATATTACCTTACAATGCGATCGC
>JBCCDL010000025.1:0-18123 GCA_039030815.1 Cyanobacteria bacterium P01_A01_bin.83
ATTTAAAAGGTCTGATAATAGCTTCAATTTTTTTCAATTTGCAGTCTCCTGTCTTTACTATAAAACTTTGACTTTCACTATTTTACGTATATTTATCTATAAAGCTAGTCTCTGTGTTTATAGATTGTAATTGTTCACTCCGCAGCATAGACAATGTAATATGATTCGTCAGATTGTGCGTGCCTAATAAAAAAGCGATCACACAAGCTGATATGGCGATAGAATCCATCTTCTGTACTATCAGCCATAAATTTAGCAAAATATCAATTTTTACGATACTGAAAATATTTGGCAGATATTCTCATTATTTATTAAATCAATAACAATTTATCTAACAATTGGCGGAACGGAAATCAAGATTTCTACATTTACTTTGGGCTGCTCTCTTTTTCGATTACTTTGTATTGCTTCATGACTATTTATAGCAGTTCTTAATTTGTAAACACCTCAGTTTCTCTATGATGATGGCTGAAGTTAGTTTGCTTATTTCAACTTCCATATTCCTGATATTTCATTTTTTAGATAACTTTTAGCTTAATCCTTTTTTTTAATAGTTAGATACTAGTGAAAATACGTAGTTTGGAGTCTTGATATTGGTTTTCAATAGCTCTTTATCAAAATCATATGCAAATTCTTAGTTATATATCTTGCATTCATATTTAAAATCAGTATTTTTAGTAATTTACATATAGCTATAGAGCCTGTTAGTTTATAAAAAACGAGACTTCCACGTGTTGCCTCCAACAAAGACAGCATCATTTTGTAGACTATTTAATTCAATAATAAAATCTAAAATACATTATGAAAAAACTATTTTGCCTTTCTACTACTGCTTTACTATTACTATTTCCTCCCGTTGCCAATGCTGAAGCAGTAACTGATTTAACAGCCAGTGAAGTTTTTTGCTCTAATACTTCTGCCACCAGAGGTAATGCCATCGCTGAAATTAATAACATGCTAAATACAAGACCGAATAGATTGTCAGCTGATGAAAGACAAATTTTGATTGAGATGAAAGAAATACTTGATGGGAGTGATACTGTTCAAGATGTATGTTCTCCAGAAGCATTTTAAACCAGATTGTAGATCAAATTGAACGGTATAAACTTTTTTCGGCAATCTCAATAAAGTTCAGTTTGTTGTTATTTATCTGTATTTATAAATTAATCTCTCAGCAACGTGAATCCAATACGAAACTGGAATATTACAACTATTTTGGATTAAACGTCACAATTCTTCCCTGCAAATATAACTAGAAACCGAAAAATATGTTGTCAACTAACCAACACACAAGCAAACTGTAAAACTAAAAAAATAATTAAATCTATAATTATGAATAATTTTAAATTAGGTTCTTTATCGCGATTTTTAAAATTTAATTTTAATTTACTATGTAAAGTCAGTAGCGTTGGCTTACTGGCAGCAGCTAGTCAAACTTTAATTACTACAGAAGCGATAGCAGGTACTGCTTTAACAACTAAAGAGACTTTCTCAGGAAAGGTGAACTATACGGTCACAGGAGGAACTTTAAGAAGTAATTCTGATGAAAATGATGCCTGTAGTTTAAACTCTACTTCCTCAGCACAACTAACAGGAATACCTAGTAATGGGACGGTTAGAAAAGCATATCTTTACTGGAGTGGTTCAGGTTCAACGGTTGACGATACAATAAATTTCGACGGAACATCATTAACAGCAGATCGTACATACACAGATGATTATGCTTCAACCTATGACTTCTTTCAAGGAGTAAAAGATGTAACTAATATGGTTGCAAGTAAAGGTAATGGTACTTATCAATTTTCCGGCTTGTCAGTAGATGATAATGATCTTTATTGTTCAGTTTCTGGGGTTCTGTCTGGTTGGTCTTTGATCGTAATCTATGATGATCCCTCGATTGATAGAAGAAAACTTAATACTATTGAATTGTACGAAGGTTTTACTGCTTCTAGAAATCAAAGTGTTGACTATACTTTAGACAATATTCTGGTTGCTAGCAATCCAGTTGCCACATTTTCAATGTTGATTTGGGAGGGAGACGAGTCGTTAGGTGGAAGTAACGAATTCTTTTCCTTTAATGACAATACCTTAAGTGATTCATACAATCCTGCAAACAATCAGTTCAACTCTTCTATTAATACCTTAGGCTTATCTAATGTCTACGGTGTGGATTTAGATACGTTTGATGTTTCTAATTATGTAAGTGCAGGGGATACTTCGGTAACTGGAACTATTTCTACTAATAATGATTTAGTACTTCAGGGTGCTGCTTTGGTGATGGTAACAGATGAGTTGGCAAACGAATCCCCTACAGCACAACCAGACACAATTATTACCGATGAAGATACAGAAGTAACTTATAATCTAATCGACGGAGATTCTCAAACTAACGCTGGTCAAGATTCTGACCCTGAAGGAGATATATTAACTCTAACTAAATTTAATGTTGGCGGAACAGAATATAGTTTTGCGACTCAAGATGAGCATCAGGTTACTATGCCTTCTGGTGCTACCTTAACAGTTAATAAGAATGGCAATATTTCTTACAATCCTGATAATCAATTTGAATCACTTAATCCAGGAGAAAGCGCGCCAAATCCCGACACGTTTACTTATACTGTAGGTGATTCTGAAGGAGGTACTGGCAATGCTACTGCAACCGTAAATGTCAATGGGGTTGCTGATGATCCTGTGGCGGTAGATGATACCTTTACCACTGATGAAGATACGGCAAAACGAATCCATGTACTCAGAAACGATAGCGATCCTAACACTAATAAAGAGGACTTAAAAGTAACTAAGATTAACAACACTCCTGTGGGATTAAATGGTACTTATACCCTAGAATCAGGTGCAGTACTTACAGTTAAAAATGTTGCACAAAGCTATAAATCTAGAAATGGCGACTATACTTTGCACTACAATCCGACAACTAGTAATTCTTTGAATTATCTCAATCTAGGTCAGACTGAGACAGAAACCTTTACTTATACAGTAAGTGATCCTGAAGGAAATACTGCTCAAGGAAATGTAACAGTAACAGTTGAAGGTCGTACAGATACTTTTGCCGACTAATTAAATCTAACTTTTTCTCAATAAAAAAGGCGATCGCAATATCCAAGGCGATCGCTTTTTTATTTGCGAATATAAACTTATATCAAAAAAAATACAAAAGAACAAACAAGATGAAAATCTTGCTTCTTTATTAAAAGTTTATCGTTAATAGTCAAACTTTAGATTAACTTTATTAGACAAATTAAGTAATTTCAGGAATTTACTTTCAGAGTTTTTTCAAGCTATCTTATATTTGTTACGAGCAAAGATTAATAATAAATATTATTTTTTGAATAACAAGGAAATAAGATATGACCAAAATAATTTATGTTTCTAGCATTGCACTAACTTTGTTCTTTCCGAAGATAAGTTTTGCTAGCAATAATCCCATTAATACTCAAGATTTTAAGTACTTAGTATGTAGTTATATCCAGGATAGTATTACTCTAGATGATGCCTTGATTAAGATTGAAAATGTTCTTAGCAAATTTGATATTAATCAATCTCAAGAGGAAACTTTGTATAACTTGGGAGAGCAAACAATAAATACTGAAGATTATTGTCAAGGTTTGGAATTTTAGTAATTTTGAATTGTAACTTTAATATACAAATTTTTTTTTTGACAATAAACAAATGAAGATACAAAAGAATTTAAATAATTTCGCTGCTGTAGTTGCTTTTACCAGTATTTTATCCCCTATTTTTCCCAAAGTAGCTTTATCAGAAGCTCAAAGTACTATTCCAGTAAGCGTAGAACTTTTTCTTTCTGTTGATGTTTCGGGAAGTGTTAATGCAACAGAATACGAATTACAAAAACAAGGTTATGTTGATGCATTTTCCGATGATGGAGTAATTGCAGCAATTGAAAGTTTACCTAACGGGCTTGCCGTTGCAATTGAAACTTGGTCATCTAGCATTAAAAGGAGTAGTGATTGGTATTTAATCGAAGATAGAGCTGATGCTGCTAGCTTTATCACAGCTATCAATAATACGTTAAATGCGAATAGTGGTAGTGGAGGAACGGACGTTACTGTAGCTATAGAATCAGCAACAAATAGTATTTTAAATAATCAATATGATGGGGAAGCACTTGTAATTGATATATCAGGAGATGGCATCTCCAAAAATACTTCAGTTGGAGACCCGAACAGTGATACCTACACTAATTACAAGAATCAGGTCAGACAATATCTTAATAACAATGGTTTGAGTAATATTCCTAACCTGGTTACGAAAAGTAGCTATACCTATTCACGTTACACCAATGAATTTAAAGACGATAATTATAAATGTAGCATAGGACAAAATATTAACTCTGATTATAGTGTTATTTGGAAAGTTCCTATAGAGCATCTTTATTGTCCACCTTTAGAAGAAGCTGTGACGAATGCTGAGAACAACAATATCACCATTAACGGGCTTCCGATCAATGGTAGTGCTGACACTAACAGTGGTAAAACATGGCGAGAAGCTGAGATTTCGAAATACTATTCCAATCACGTAATAACTAGTGATGGATTTGTACGACCAGCCGCGGGTTTTAATGATTTTTCTAGAGCCATTAAAGAAAAGTTAAAATGCGAAATTACTGAAGCAGCTTGCGCTTTTGCCGATTAATAAAATATTATTCTCAAGCAGATGTTTTCATGATGATAAGGTATCTTTGACAGCAATATATCGCAGTACGTAGATTAGTTAGGACAAGTTAAGTTACTAGCTCGTAAGGATGAGGGATGAGGGATGAAACAGAAATCATGCATGTCCTAAACATAATGCGTAGTGCTATATCTATATCTATTATCTAATCGCAACTAAAAAAAGCGATCGCGTGGATAGTGCGATCGCTTTTTAATTTTTAACCACAATAAGATCTAATTGACGCAGATATGATTAAATCAAAGTCAGCGGTTTTGATTGAGGACTGTTTTAAGATGCAGAGCGAGATGTATATGTGGCGCTGGCAACATCGATTTCAAGCTGAAATTGCATCCCTATTACAAAACATTTTTCAGATTTTGGAATTACCCATAGCTTACAATACTTTTATCGTCGGTATTCCTGCTGAAAAACCAAAAGTTGAACAGATTTATTTTCAGCCAGAACAATGTGGGTTTACTGCGGATAAATTTAAAGATGTATTTGCGATCGCCAAAGACAATTTTGATCGCGACCCTGAACAGTTCTTGTTTATGGGAACAACACACCTCAACCAAGCACACAAAAAATCCCTTTATCCCAAAGCAATCCGCAACGCTGTTCTTTCTATTCTTCAACAATACGATCATAGCCGTAATCAAGTTTCTTTTTGCAGCGTTCCCGTCCAAAAAAACGATCATTGGATTATAACGGTAATTCAGCTCAATCAACAAGACTTTGATCGTCAATATCGATTAAGTAAAGAGACTCATGAAGTCAACTCAATGCGAAGCTACAGAATTGAGCGTTGTTTTCTTGAAGCCTTAATATATCAGGTATTAAAAGCCAGTGAGCTGGAATTGCAAAGGCAAACTGCGGCGAGTATCACATTTGCCAATCCTGAGCGAGTAATTGAAGATGCCGCCTCCAGCCTACTCAAATCGGTAGAAGTCCATATTAACCAATGGAATAAATTTGATCTACTTTCATTTGCTAATGCGATCGCAGCAGAGCGTTATGAGGGAGCAGCAAGCGAGGGCAGGTTAATCATCTGCTCAACAGATCATCCTGATATTACAGCCAAAATAAGATTACATACTCCCATCAAAATTTATAATTATCGGGGAATTAGAAAGCTACTTGAAGTATCTAGTCCCAAAATGGCTCTGCTTTGTGACGTTGAGAGTGTTTGGGGATTAGGGATACCATTAGATACTTATCAACCCAGTTTGGAAAATCTATTTGAAATCAGATTTGTCGAATACCATACTTGGGAACTACTCCATGCTGACAATATTATGATGCGGGTTAAGTATCGACAGCCAAGATTGCCTAGAACAAGATTTGATCAAAGACTATTTGGCGATCGCGTATCAAAGATGTTTAACATTAACCAGGCAACCGCTAAGATTTTGATTGTTGCTGTTAAAGCAGCAGTTGAACAACGTCATGGCACCATGTTAGTTATTACTCCTGAAGCTGAATCAGAAACTAGACGATTAGCTGCCCAAAGTACCGTCATCGAACCAGTGATTGCATCTAAAGATATTATTTCCCACCTCTCCAGTGTGGATGGCGCAATTTTAATTTCACCAGCAGGTATTATTCACTCTTTTGGCGTTATTCTCGATGGTACTGCTTCTGAAAATGGCAATTCAACTAGAGGTGCGCGCTACAACTCAGCAATTCGCTACATTGATGGCAAAAGAAGTTGCAACATCAATTGTCTAGCTTTAATTGTGTCAGAAGATGGCTACGTCGATCTCTATCCTAATCTGATTTAAGATGCTATTTTGCTCGCAGTTAAAGCATTAGTACAGATTAAACATGATGTCTCTAACTGAAATAAATCCTGAATAGAGAAAAATGCTGTAAGTTTTACAACTGTTACACATCCGATCTATTCTATGTTTGAGCGGTAATTCCCAAAGGAGAAATGGATGAACGAGAAAACTATTATTCTAGGCATAGTAGGCGATAGTGCAGCTGGAAAAACTACTTTAACTAAGGGAATTGCTCAGGTTTTAGGTCAAGATAATGTTACTGTGATCTGTACTGATGATTACCATCGTTATGATCGCGCTCAAAGAGCAGCCCAGGGAATCTCGGCACTTCATCCTGACTGTAACTACCTAGATATTATTGAACAACATTTGGCTTTGCTTCGTGCAGGACAAGCAATCCTCAAACCTATTTATAATCACACTACAGGTGCTTTTGATCCGCCAGAATATATTGAACCACGTAAATATGTCATTGTCGAAGGCTTACTAGGTTACTCTACTCGTAAAATGCGAGATAGCTACGATGTTAAAACTTATCTCGCACCTCCAGAATCTTTGCGAGCCAACTGGAAGATAAAACGTGACACTCGTAAAAGAGGCTATGACGAGTCGCAAGTATTAGAACAACTACGTCGAAGAGAACCTGATTCAGAAGCTTATATTCGACCCCAGCGTAAATGGGCAGATATGATTGTTTCATTTTATCCCCCAAACGAGCAGGAACAAAGTGACGATAATTTAATGTTGAACGCTAACCTAATTTTACGACCTACAATTCCCCATCCAGAATTAAGCACGATTCTTAATGCTGAAGGTAATCATCTCGGTGCAGCTATTAGACTTGGTTTGAGCCGCGATATGGGCAAACCAGTAGACATTCTCGAAATTGATGGACATGCAACCCTCGAACAGGTGAGAGAATTAGAAAAAATTATGTGTACCGAAGTTCCTTATCTAGGTCAGTTTTGCAGCCTAGAAGGCAACCAAGAATTAGGCAAGCTTATTGGAACTACAGGAGAAACCTTGCAAAGCTATCCCCTCGCTTTAACCCAACTGTTGATTACATACCATATGCTCAAAGCTGCATATTAATCACTCTCAAGATAGTTGATTTGTATCTGCTGTCATCGTCTGCAATTGCCAAAGCGACACATTTATTTAGTAGGGGTCGTTCGCGAACGACCCCTACTAGGGATTAACTTTTTTCCAGCCGATAATTTTGCTGCCCATACGGAAAATCATCGAATTAGCTAAACCAAGATCAAATATTGCCTGAGATATTACCCTAGATTGATCTTGGTTTACACTATACAAATGGGGACAACTGGCAAAGTCAAAACATAAAACTGTAGAGCGACCCCAAGGTTCGCGAAAAATTTTGCTATCTTGGGGTAAAAAGGGGGCTAAAGAACGCAATTTGGCTATAGCAGCCTGCTCTAAGTCAGTGCTGGTGTAATTGAGTGGTGATTCCATAGTTCCAACTCTTGCTATCGGCTTAATAAAGACTCCAAATTTTAGATAATTTAAAACGGGTTGTTACTGAATAGCATAGGTGCTTTTTGTGTGTCTATCAATTTTATCCGACTAGGATTGGAGGAGGAACGCCTTTTAACAATAATGTTAATTCCAAGGAGGTTTCAAAGTTTTAACTCCTACAAGATCACGCTTCTCCTTATTCCAAGATCTAGGAGCTATATTGACGAGCGACCCAGCATCTCGCGCTGTTGAGCTATTCGGCTCTGTGCCACATGCACGCGCAAGTTTGACCTTTTCAGAGAGACTCCGCTGTAAGACGACGGAGCTGACTCTGACTTCATCAATCCAGTGTACTGGCTAGCATCAGTCTTCTAAAGACTAATATAGATTAGCATTTACCATTTTGACTGTGTTGTTAATCACTCTTTATTTAATAAAAATTTCCAGTTTGCCAAATCAAATTTTTGCATCGAGAGATTTTTATTTGCTTAGTTTCTATCATTTATTAGCTAAACTGAAGCAGTCCCCTGGATATGTTTATTTTCATCTAGTTATTTAACTTTATGTTATCCCTTACCCTTACCTATCTTAATTTTATTTAGTTTTATTAAATTTAAAAATTGTGAATCCCAAATTAGGTGTCAATCATCATTCAGAAGAAATTAAGCATAGTCAAAATAACCAGATTTTTGATAATTTACTGGAAGATTTTGAGCAGATTTCGTTAGAAAATTCTTTCTTTGAATCAGATATTTCTGATCAAGCCAATATTCGGTCTACTTCGGCTCATGTTCCACAACAAGCAATATACATTGTTGAAATTGACGGGCAGTTTTATTTGTTAGATTACTTAGTCAAGGGATATGACCCCAAGCCAGTTCCTTTAACATCTACAAACCTAGATCAATCATCCACCTCATCGACGACCCCTACTTCATTATCGTCACAGAATGAGAATGATTCGCAACCTAAGTCAGCCTCTATCGGAGGTAAAAAAGCGGTATTTTTAGGAGTAGGATTAGGGATTTTACTAACTTTAGGCGCAACTAGAATATTTACGCCCCAGGCAGCTACGAAACCACCAGAGGCGGAACTAGTCAGTGAGTCTAATCCTGCTACACAGACAGTAACGATCACCGAAGTAACGACTACCGATATTGATAGTAGGCTCAATGTTTCAGGGACAGTTCAAGCATATGAGAGAACCCCTGTAATGTCTCAAATTGCAGGATTACAAATTACTGATGTGACGGTAGATCGTGGTGATTATGTCCAGCAGGGGCAAGTGTTAGCCAGGCTTAATAATCGGGTTCTAAATGCAGAACAAGTGCAGGCAAAGGCAGCGGTGAATCAAGCTCAAGCACGATTAAATGAGCTTCAGGCTGGAAGTCGTGGTGAGGAAATTGCCCAAGCAGAGTCACGGGTGGCTAATGCTCAATCGGCGATCGCCGAAGCGGAATCGGAGCTGGAATTGATTCAAAAGCGGGTAGAGCGCAATACAAATCTCCAGTCAGAAGGTGCAATCAGTCGCGATCAACTTGATGAAGTTCTAAGTCAGGGGAGGGTCGCTGAATCTAAATTAGCAGCAGCCAAGGCAAACTTGAATGAAAGAGAGCAAGCTCTAGCGCAACTCAAGGCAGGTTCTCGCCCGCAAACCATTGCTCAGGCTAAAGCTGAGTTAACTCAAGCTCAAGGAAGGCTTCAGGCAATCGAGGCACAGCTAGAGGATACGACAGTTACGGCTCCTCGGGCAGGAATTATTGCATCTCGTGAAGCTAAGGTGGGACAGACAACTGATACTTCCGAAATGCTCTTTACTATTATTCAAGATGGGCGTTTGGAGTTAAACCTACAAGTACCTGAAACTGTGATCGGCAAAATTCAACCAGGACAAACCGTACAAATTACTGCTAATAATAACCAGAATTTAGAGCTGACAGGTCAAGTTAGAGAAATCGATCCGTTGATTGATAATAATTCCCGTCAAGCTACGGTAAAAGTAGACCTACCTTCTGGTACTAGCTTAAAACCAGGTATGTTTCTCCAAGCCGCTATCAATACCGATACTAACCAAGGTCTGGCTGTTCCCATTGAAGCGCTGCTACCTCAATCAGAAAATAGGGCGATCGCTTTTGTAGTGCAGCCAGACAATACTGTCAAGGCACAACAAGTATCTCTAGGAGAGATTTTATCGGAACAAAGAGTAGAAATTGTTGAAGGTTTGCAGCCAGGCGATCGCATTGTCTTGAAAGGCGCGGTTTATCTTAAAGATGGGGATAAAGTTGCTATTAGTGAGGAATGAGGAATGAGGAACGAGGAACAAGGAATGAGGATTTAAACAGAAATTAAGATAAGAGGATACAAAAGTTAATTAGAACGACTATAAGTGGTACAGAACCGTGATTGGATAGCATTAGCCGTGGGTAATTCCAGACTCCACTGGGCATGGTTTGAACACCATACTTTAATTGAAACTTGGGATACATCTCATCTGGACGATAGTGTTCAACCTAATCAGCTACCAGAAAAGTTTTTGTGTTGTAAGTTAACTGACCAGAGTTCAATCTGCCTTCCTGTTTATTTGGCTTCGGTAGTACCCGCACAAACTCGACTATGGCGCAGTTATCGTCAACTAAATATAATCAGCTTGCAGGATATTAAACTAACCAACACTTACTCAACGATGGGTATTGATCGCGCTTTGACAGTTTGGGGCGCGGTAGCAACATATCAGCAAGCTTGTTTAATTATTGATGGGGGGACAGCTTTAACTTTTACGGGGGTCAATCAACAAGCCAGACTAATTGGGGGAGCCATTCTACCAGGGTTACGCCTTCAACTGGTGAGTCTTAACCAAAAAACCGCCGCTTTACCCCAAGTACAACTGACTAACTCTTCACTTCCCCGTTGGGCATTAGATACCAACCAGGCGATCGCCAGTGGTATTATTTATACAGCGATCGCAGGTATCGGAAGTTTTATAATTGACTGGCAACAGCAGTTTCCTGATAGTCTCGTAATTTTTACAGGGGGGGATGCCCAGTTGTTATCTAGATATCTACATCTTCAGTGTCCCGATCTAAAACAGAACACAATTATCGATCAAAATTTGGTTTTTAAAGGAATCAACCTCGTCTACAAACAACGCGAACAATATTAATTTAGGGAAATATCAGAAATTTTGAGCAAAGAGCGTTACCATCTTTATTAACAAGGATAAAGTTTTGTAACTAAAAGTGACTGCAACTCAACCACTCAATCTTCATACCACACCTGGTAGCTGGTACTCTCTCAAGCCAATTTGGACGGGAGGCAAAGAAATTATTCAGCAAGGACTTCCTCACCAACAGCTTGCTCCTACATGGCAAATGCTTTTACTAGGTGATGGTTCTCCGACCCATTTATTAAGGTTGCTTACAGGAGAAGCGACCGAGGTTGATGTAATTGATATGTCACTAATTGGCAAGATAGATGATGGTGCGCCAGAAGAAATTGCTGCTATCACGGAACCTCGTTTAAGAAGACAAGTCTGGTTACGCACGGCATCAGGTCAAAGATTAGCCTATGCTGCTTCCTGGTGGAATGGCAGTAATGTAGATGACTATCTGCAAAATCGCTCCTTACCTATTTGGCGGAGTCTTTCTACTTTGCACACTGAACTTTATCGTGATGTTAGGGGTATTTATTGTGGTCACTGCCCTGAATTGGAAACAGCATTTGGTTATAAAGCGCCATTTTGGGGACGTCACTACTTATTTTGGCACGATCGTCAGCCGCTGACGTTGATTTATGAAGTATTTTCTCCCTATTTACAGCAATACCTAGGTGCTATGACTAAGTAACTTTATGATTAACAAATATAAAGTCTTTATAAGTTCTTGACTATGTTTTAACTTGCTAATTTTATACTGCCAGCAGATGCAGCAAGATAATGCATTCATTTTAATTAAGCAAAAGGAATTAAAACTATGGGTTTTCTAAGCAAGCTTTTTGGCAAAAAAGAAGAAGACAAAGCTGCAAAATCAGGAAAAGTAGCTGTTGCCCAAGCAGCATCAGATAATGGTATTGCTCCCGAAAAAGTTGGTTTGGATGGTCAATTCGATGAAAGTGGTTTAGCCAAGCGTGTTGCTCTAGCCCTAGACGAAGCTGGAGTATCAGACAGTGTGGGATTATGGGTTGCTCAAACTGGTAGCACTGTAGTTTTAAAATACAATCCTGATGCCGAAGGTGTCCTGTCCAAAGCTGAACAGGTTGCTCAAGGTGTTGATGGTGCGACCGCAGTGCAGACTCTCCCCAACAGTTAGTTTTTAGCTGTAATTGACGACTCCCACCGCTAAACGCTAGTCGCGTGTAGGCTGCACGCGACTAGCGTCGCTTGAGCCTTCGGCTCTGCACGGGAGATTCTTGCTTCGCTGGGACTTGCTCGGTTGTGGATTTTTTACGTCCACTTCCTCGACTAACAGTTCCTCCACAAGCAGCAATTCTATTTTTGACGGGAGAAATATTTGTACAATTCTAAAAAATCTTAAATTTTGCTTTCAGTGCTCCCATAAAATGGTTCAAAAATTTGCCGAAATAAAAATAAATCAATTAATTAATTTCTTAATTTCGGAATTAGATGACTTACCAGATAGCAGAAAAACAGGAAATAATAAGAAATCTGAAATAAAGGATGCTGTATGATCAGCATTTTCAGTATTCTTTACACAATCTCCTTCATTTTTAGAGCATCAAAGACCAATGAACAAAATGAAGGATAAAAATAATGCTAATAGTTTATTTAAGGTCAAGAAAATCCCTTGTGATCACCAAATAAGAAATTTATTAGATCCAGTTCCTGCTTCGACAATTTATCCAACATACCAAAAAATATTATCTAAATTTCTTGATCTAGATCAAGAAATATTAATAGCTCTGGATGGAACAGAATATTTCTCCTCGAAAAAAATTAATTGTCCTCATTGTAATTCTCGTCATCATCGAAATGGAACGACTACTTATTTTCATGCTTGTGTAATTCCAGCAAACGATATTAGAGCATTGTTGAAGTATTTTGGGTTTAAAACTTGGTCAGATTTATTGGATTTTATGCTCGATGATGATTTATCCAAATCATCAGATTAATTCTAGCTAAATATCCCAAATATTTTTAGGAGGTGATGCTTAATTTTTATGTCTAAAATTGCCAAATTCTGATAATCTTAACCTATTTTTTGAGTTGAGATACTATTGCTGTGTCTATTTTTCTTTTTTACTTCTTCATTGTGAATGACTCAGGGGCTAAAATCAAACCTTTTTGAGTTTGTTCTCTGCTTAAAATCGAGAACATTTTCTTTTATGGTTTTGGAATGAGAGCGGATTCAGTTTAAGAGTCTTGAGAAGAAAATTTTAGGGCAAAAAAGCGCACCGTCCATCGCCCCATGTTTTCCTCGGGGTAAGGACGGAGCAATAAGGTTCTCGAAAAAAACCACAGGTCAAAAATGCAAGTTTTCGGTTTTAAGGTGGATTTAGAGACTGTTTCGGGATAAAAAATTAAGGCAAAATTGTGTAAGAAGATGAGGACGGGGAGAGGGGGAGACAAAAAGATGAGATTGGTTTTTGATAGTCTCTATTTCCTACTCCGAAGTGAAGGCGTAATTCTAAGGGCGTAATACATGCGGCAATGCGGGCGGTCACGGACAACTCACGGGGGCGAAGGCGCTTCGCCCCCCGTGTCCTCAACAATGTGAGGGAACCTCACGCCTTGCGCCCTTAAAACTCTCGTCTTTGTGGGGTCTTTTTAGGACGGACGGCTGAAATGGAACAAAGGGCTTGCCCGCATGTACGACCCCGCGTCGCGCGCAAGCCGAAGGCTTGCCAGTCTCGCTCTGCGAGACGATGGGGCGAATGCCCCGTTTCCGATTCGGAGGCAACCGACCTCGTCGCGTCCTCCTGTTTACCAACGAGGGAAAAGCACCGCCCGAAGTTACTCGTTACTCAATATCCTTAACGATTTAATGTTTACTTTACAAACACACTCTTAATCGAGTTAATCGTTATCCCAGCTCACTTCACCTACTAAATCAATAATATGATCGCGTAACAGGTAATCGTATCTTTCTAGCTCACATTCGATTGAATTCCACTGTTTGGCAGGTAAATATTCAAATAAAATTCTCAACGGCTGATTCAAAGCAACAACTTTCGTTTGCACCAGATTGGTAGCTTCTTCTCGAATAGTAGCTATGGGGTAGCGTTTGGTAGAGGGAGTGGTAGTGGATATCATAAGCGATACTTTACTCAATGATGTATTCTTGTTCGACAATAATCGTTACTGAATAACCAGCTAATTTTAGGGAATTTATGTCGGAGTTTTATTGATTCGGCAGATAATTTTAAGCAAACTGTTAAATAAATAACTAAATTGCGACCTCCAAAACTGTTATTATTAAGTGTTTTCACTGATATTCTGTTTATATGATATTGCTTTTCTCAGGCTTTGCCAATTATTAAATGTCAGGATTTCTTGAATTCTTAAGCTTTATTTAATGGTCAAAATAAGCATTCAAACTAGGTACATTTACCCAGCCTTGTTGTTGATGAGATTTATGAGTTAAATCCATTAATAGCTGTGAGTAAACCCCCTCTTTCAAAGATGGGGTGAGGGATTTACCGCTATCAATTGCCGCAACTAAACGATCAACTACGCGAATAAAGGGAGCTAATCTACCGTCGGTGAACACCTGAGAAAAGTCGTATTTTCTGGGAATCGAAACCTTTTTTAAAGATTTGCCTGCGGGGGCAGCAAATAATTCAAATCCATGTACATAATCTTTTAAGTTACTGCTGCCGAGGACAAGGGTTCCTTTTTCTCCATAGATTTCCATCCAATGTCCTCTACCAGCGTAGGTGACGGAACTGATGGAAAGTTGCACAGGAGTGCCATCTGCTAGTTCCATCATAATTAGGCAAGTATCATCCGCGTCCACAGGTTTCATAACGCCACCATCATTGTGATCGGGGCGTTCGGGAATAGCACAGTTGAGATAGCCATTCAGCCTGGAAACTGAGCCAAATAGCCAACTAATATAATCAAAGGCGTGAGATGCCACAGCACCCAGTGCCCCACCTCCAGCATCCTGCCGTGAATACCAATTCCAATCACGTTTGGGGTTGGCTCTACTGGTGACCAACCAGTCAATCTTGATCAATCTTTTTTTACCTACATAATCATCTTTTAGATGTTCGGCTAACAGTTGCCAAGCAGGAACATAACGAAATTCAAAATCGGCGATCGCCATAACTCCTTGGGCTTGAGCTAAGTAATATAATTCTTTAACCTGCTGGGCATTCATTGCCATGGGCTTCTCTAGTAGCAGATGCTTTTTGGCTGATAAAACTTGTTTTGCCATTTCATAGTGTAAAAATGGTGGTGTAGAGATACTCACCGCATCTACTTCATCCAGAGATAAAATTCGTTCTAAGTTGTTGTAGGCATAGTAGATCTTATTTTCATCAGCAATTTCTTTGGCTTTATTGAGATCGCGATTATAAACGGCTACTACTTCAGTTCGGGGATGATTCTGAAAACCTGGAATGTGTATTTTCTGCCCAAATCCTGTCCCAACCACAGCTACGCCAATTTGATTAGTAGGAGCCATTGTATTTACCGTTAAAAATTATCATCGATTACAATCGACTATCATCGATCATCAGCTAAAAATAATATTACTATTTAAGGCTACGCACTAATCAAGCTGGAAAATAGAAAGGATGCAAAAGGCAAAAAATTGTATCTATTCTTAACTGATTATTTTTTAAAACTATATGAAATATATTGAAAATATTTTCAAGTAAGCTGATGTGCATTTAAACTGCATAGTTACTTGTTATAAATAAATCTTTCCCCCCCCTCTGGTCACGTTCTCTTTTTCTTTAGTAATAATGGCTTAATTATTTTCCATTTTCTGTGAATAGTTGTTGGCTTGAGAGTAGAGTGATTTATAGCTCAATCAATCTAGACTTCGATGTCACTAACCCCCGAAAACTTTAATTCTCGTATGAATCGGGTGCAGTTGCCTCTGATTCCTGTTGTCAGCGAACTAATTGCTCAAAATCCTGGCACTATATCTTTAGGGCAAGGAGTAGTTAACTATCCACCACCAAAACAGGCGATCGCTGCTTTACAATCATTTTGGACACAACCCAGTAATCATCTGTATCAAAGTGTGACTGGTATTGAACCTTTAGTTGAGGCGATCGCAGATAAATTAGCGACGGACAATCAGCTAGAAATTAATGAGCAAAACGCCATTGTGGTGACTGCGGGGAGCAATATGGCTTTTTTTAATGCTATTCTGGCGATTACTGAAGCAGGAGATGAAATTATTCTCAATACGCCCTACTATTTCAATCATGAGATGGCAATTACTATGGCTAACTGTCATCCTGTCTTGGTTAATACCGATGCTAATTATCAGCTAGACACACAAGCGATCGCTCAAGCTATTACACCCAAAACCAAAGCCATCGTTACTATTTCCCCCAACAACCCAACAGGGGTAGTTTATGCCGAAGCCAGCCTTAAAGCCGTTAATCAACTTTGTGGCGATCGCGGTATCTATCATATTAGTGATGAGGCATACGAGTATTTTACTTACGACGGAATTAAGCATACTTCCCCTGGAGGGTTTTCTGATAGTACTGCTCATACAATTTCTCTATTTAGCCTTTCTAAAGCCTATGGTTTTGCTAGCTGGCGCATTGGCTATATGATTATTCCGCAACATCTGGTCATGCCGATCAAAAAAGTACAGGATACCAACTTGATTTGTCCTCCTGTGATATCACAGTATGCAGCCACAGGAGCATTACAGGTAGGAAGAAGCTACTGCGAGGAACATTTAGTAAAGATTTCGCAGGTAAGAAGTATCTTTTTAGAGCAACTGCAATCTTTAGGGGATATTTGCACTCTCGCTCCCTCTAATGGCGCATTTTATTGTTTTCTGAAGCTTAAAACTGAGCTTGATGATTTAGAGTTAGTACGGCAGCTAATCAAAAGATATCGAGTGGCGGTAATTCCTGGCAGCACTTTTGGTATGATAACAGACTGTTATTTGCGAGTGGCATATGCTAGTTTACAACCAGCCACTGCTGAAGAGGGAATCACAAGATTGATAACTGGCTTGAAGGCAATTTGTTAGCTCAAGTTTAGTTTATAGAAACTGTAGTTAGATCTGTACGGTTTTTTGTCCCCCATTCCCCATACATGCGGTGTGACCAAGCGCCTTTGTCTCGAAACGATAATTTGAACCATAAGCAAATTAATTGGAACGACTAAATACATAGACCAATTTAAGCAACTTGATTAAGGAACAATATTTGTGATTCAATGATCCTCTTGCCTCGCAGTTTATGATATAAAAGTCAGATTTAGAAAAAATTGATGACCCAGATCAAGTTAATGCACGCCAAGCTGCATCGCGTCACAGTTACCGAAGCTAATGTTAACTATGTCGGCAGTATTACCATTGACCAAGACTTATTGGATAAAGTAGGCATTTTACCTTTAGAAGAAGTAGACGTAATTAACCTGAAGAATGGTAAACGATGGTCAACCTATGCGATCGCAGGAACCCCAGGATCGGGAGATATCTGTCCTAATGGTGGTGCGGCATTACTTTGTAAACCAGGAGATCTTCTAATTATTATTGCCTATCAATATCGCGATCGCTCTGAAGTGATGGCAAAAGGACATCATGCCAGGGTTATGGTGGCAGATGAGCAAAATCGCTGTTTGAAGTTTATCCAGCAAAGTCTAAATCCTCAGCAGGGGAAACTACAGTTTCAGTCTAATTCCAATTAATTACTGATTTTAAACAATACTAAACGCCTTGTGTGAATTAGCTTCGTTCAAATGAACTAGTATGTAGCTTATAGCTGAGAACCAAATCACTCTGATTTTTAATTCACACTAGACGTACTAAATAAAGTTATTGTTGTCAGTTGTGAGTTTCGGGTCGTTAGTTGAATACTCACTACCCATTACCCAATTACCCACTACCTCCTACCCGTGAAAACCTGATGATGGTGCCTGGGGATCAGTCTGGAGAGCGGTTGATCCAGACTTGGCTCAAATCGAGCCGAGTTCTCGAAGAAGAAGAACGGATCCGCGAAAAAGCTGACGAAGTGATTG